>DVEF01000017.1 GCA_015295805.1 Geminocystis sp. M7585_C2015_104
CCACACCAGGGCAAACTTTTCAACCATCTGCCGCCGTACATTATTGCCATTTACTTGTGGCCAGCAGAAGCAAGGGTATAATAATAAACATCTAACTATCGCCCTACTGCCTCCCTTTTGCCCCCCGCTGTTCCCTAGAGAATAAATGAAAATGTACCTATTTAAATTAACTAAAATATAACCGAATTTTGTATACATAAATTTGGCGATGCGCTACAATAAAGTAGGGGAAATAAAGCGCTAAAATAGGAGAATAGGGTGAATTTAGCGGGCTGTTAGAAATTAAAAGAAGGAGGAAGGAATGCCATATCAAAAACTAAACGTGGAGACCAAAACTCCAATACTGTCATGGGCAAGTCACCAATTAGGGCCAGAGGAGTTGGCAATGGCCAAAAATGTTGCTTCCCTGCCATTCGTGTTTAAACACGTATCACTAATGCCAGATGTACACCTGGGAAAAGGGGCTTTGGTGGGGTCGGTAATTGCTACAAAAGACGCCATAATACCAGCAGCAGTGGGAGTGGATATCGGCTGCGGCATGTGCGCCATGAAAACACCTTTTCGGGCAGAACAATTGGAAGGTAAACTCAAAAAAATTCGTCAGGATATAGAGGCCAGTATTCCTGTGGGTTTTGACGAAAATAAGGAAGTAGAAAAGGAGGTACTTTCTTGGCCCTTGTGGAAGCAATTTAAGTACCTACATCCTGGAGTTCAAGACTTAGAAAAAAAAGCCCTCAGACAAGTGGGATCTCTGGGAGGGGGTAATCACTTCATTGAGTTATGTCTGGATACAGAAGACTATGTGTGGCTGATGCTACATTCAGGCTCCCGTCATATTGGCAACCAGCTGGCGGAATGTCATATCAGAACAGCAAAAGAATTAGCAAGACTAGCAGGAATAAAACTACCAGACCCGGATTTGGCCTATTTTGTCGCCAAAACTCCCGAGTTTGAGGCATATTGGCGGGATTTACAATGGGCTCAAAGTTATGCCCGTTTTAACCGAGAGGTGATGATGAATCGGTTTAAGGCTATTGTAGAAAAACACCTGGCAGGGGGCAAGCCCTTTCAACCCCTGCTAGTGGTCAACTGTCACCACAACTATGCGGAAAAAGAGGTGCACTTCGGCGAAGAGGTTTATGTAACCAGAAAGGGAGCAGTGAGAGCCAGAAAAGAAGATTATGGTATAATACCGGGGTCAATGGGTGCTAAATCGTATATAGTCAGGGGTAAAGGCAACCCGGAAAGTTTCTGCAGTTGCAGCCATGGCGCAGGCAGACAAATGTCCCGCGCCGAGGCCAAAAGACGCTTCAAAGTGGCAGACTTAATTGCCCAGACACAGGGGATAGAATGCCGCAAAGACGCGGGAGTGATTGACGAGATTCCCAGCGCCTATAAACCCATTGATGAGGTGATGAATCAACAAACAGACCTAGTGGAGGTGGTAGCTACCCTTAAACAGGTAATTTGTGTAAAGGGATAGAACAGTCCCCCAACGGGCTCCAGTTAGTTATTATCATTGGAATATGGAGGTTGTTCGGCGGCGAGCGAGTAGCCTTTTTGTATTTTTATTGCAGTAATTTTTAGTGCAAAACGGGAGTGTCCCTCATTCCACCAGCTCATTATGCTCTCTATTTTAAAAGTAAAAACGGCGCCCTTTTCCCCTTCTGTCCCTGTCTCCAAGTCTCCCCTGACAGGATTTTTTAGTAGGCTACCGGCAGACACCTTCCTTCTGCTACTGGCAATAGCAATAGGGGGTGGTGCCGGTGTGGGGGTTTTGTTGTTCCGCTATCTGATTGCCCTCATTGAGCATTTGTTACTAGAAGAGTTAATGGACAAAATTGCCGTGTGGGGGGGGTGGACCCTTGCATTGATCCCCCTGTGCGGCGGGATAATAGTTAGTATTATCCGTCTAGTATTTCGAGAGTTTTCCCCTCCTATATCCGCCCTAATAGCCGCGGTGAAAATGGGCAACCCCATGGTGGCTAGCAGGGCAATTGCCAAAACTGTGGCGGCTGCCGTATCCCTGGGCACAGGCGCCTCTTTGGGGCCAGAAGGGCCTAGCGTGGAAATAGGGGCCAATATGGCCATAAAGGTAGGACAAGCCTTACACATGTCCAGGGAAAGACAACAGCTGTTACTGGGTGCCGGTGCCGCCGCAGGCTTGGCGGCTGGTTTCAATGCCCCCATTGCGGGTGTCTTCTTTGCCTTAGAAGTAGTACTAGGAACAGTACTAGAGACTTCAGCCGCTAGTGTAGTATTATTGTCCGCGGTAGTCTCGGCACTGATAACCCAGGTGGGGTTGGGGCATCAACCGGCCTTTGGACTGCCAGCCTATGAGGTACGTAGTCCCCTTGAACTACCCCTGTACCTGGGATTGGGCCTATGTGCCTGTGTGGTGGCCATAGCCTACTCCTATCTACTCCATTGGCTGCCCAAATTGGTGGCGGGGGAAATACCGGGTTTCCACTGGTTGGCCAAAATCCCCCCTTTTCTGCGGCCACCTCTGGGGGGACTGTTTGTGGGTATAGTGGCCCTGCGACTGCCCCAAATCTGGGGTATAGGCTATGAAACCGTAGAAGCAATTTTGTACGATGTGGATATACCCCTTGTGCTGCTTTTGGCCCTACTATTGACTAAACTATTGCTCTCCCCGCTATGTCTTGCCAGTGGGCTAGTGGGAGGAATCTTCGCGCCGGCAATGTTTCTGGGGGCCTCTCTTGGGGCAGCCTATGGCAAAATAATCCCCGTGATTTTACCTATGTTTGCCCAGCACATCGCCGCACCACCCGCCTACGCCATGGTGGGAATGGCAGCAGTCTTGGCCGGCAGTGTAAATGCCCCTCTCACCGCCATTTTAATGCTTTTCGAGATGACTCATGACTATCGCATTATCCTCCCCCTAATGGCGGCTGTGGGTTTAAGTGTCTGGCTGGCCAACTGGCTAAGACAGCTACTGCAATTGCCCGCCCATCTACCCATGCCCAGGGAAACAGACGGGGAAAACAACGGTCAGGTGGTGGCACTTTCCCTCCGCAACAATGAAATTCTAAACTCCTTCCCCGTAGAAAAGGCAATGGAGGTGGATTTCCTGGTATTACCCGCCGATTTATCCCTTCTAGAGGCGGGAAAAATCATGGTGGAAAAACAACGTCACAGCGCCTTTGTGCTAGATTCGCAGCGACGATTTGTGGGCATCGTTACCCTTCAAGACATTAACAGGGGTATTACCACTGTCCGGGAAAAAACTGCTACTACCTCACCGGGTACCCCCCAGGAAACACCCCTGGCCGAAGTATGTACTACCGAAATAGTCTATGCCTACCCCGATGAGCCTCTGGGAGAAGCTCTCGAGCGCATGGCCACTAGGGGTTTACGTCAGTTGCCAGTGGTAGAGCGTCAAAACCCCAATCAGCTTTTGGGACTGCTGAAACAGGATAACATTAATTTGGTCTACGATCTGGCCATCACTAAGGCCAAATTGGCTCCTTTTTTCCCCGAGAACACCAATGGCCATCAACCCTCTTAATAGAACTTAATAAATTTTCACAAACCAGGAAAAAATATAAGCAGTAATATAAGTGAATACGGGCGACGGAAACAACAGTCCTATGAAACCAGGCGAGATTATTAGAATTGCCATGTTCTTCCTGCTGGGGTTGTTGTTGATGATGTGGCTGCAGCCCCTCCTTTACAGGCAAAGAGTCTTTGGGGTTCTCAGAAGCATGCCCCTCAATGAATGGATTGGCAAATACTACGTAGCGGCATGGATTGTTTTTGGCGTCTCTGTTTTGTTTACAGTAGGGTGGTATTTTCTTCTGTTGTACAACCAGGGGGCCCCAAGTAGGACATTAAAGCTGATTTGGTACCTTGGTTTATTCCTGTTGGTGGTAGCAGTAAGTCTGGTGGTGTACTTCAATAACCGGGATGCGGCAGGGAATCTAATCCAGGAGACGGTTGTATCCTTGATGGGACTATTATTCCTCGATTCTGTGATTGTATTATATTGGCTCCCCACCGTCACTAGCACCCCGGGACTGTTGAAAAAGAAAACCGTACCTATGGCGAAAATAGTAAATCATCTGATGGGCAGAAATTAAACCCTAAGAGAAACCCAGCTTGGAGGAAGTTAAGATGGCTTTTTATGTAGTAGGCATCGGCGGTACGGGAGCAAAGTTTATAGAGGCAATGGTCCACCTGGCCTCCATCGGCCTCATCCCCGCCCAGAAATTGAGTATTTTCTTTGTCGATGCGGATGAAACCAATGGTAATCTCCAAAGGGCTCAGGGGACGATCAACATATACAAGAGCTGTTATGAGGCAATACAAGAGAGAGAGAAGAACAAACCATGGATGACAACTAGTATAGAATCCCATAGGGTTTGGTCACCCCTGGCTAATGCCAACATGGAAAAAAAACTGGCCTCCCTCTTCGGTTACAACACCCTTAGACAAACATCCCCCCCTCTGGCCAATCTGTTCTCCGTATTATACACGGAAGAGGAACGAAATGCAAATCTGGAAGTGGGCTTCCGAGGACATCCCGCCATAGGGGCAGGAATAATTAGTCAGATGAACTTGGAAAGACTGGAAGAGGAACCATGGCGCACCTTTATCCGGGGAGTGGAACAAAATGTAGGGGCGGGGGAAGATACAAGAATACTACTGTGCGGCTCGGTTTTCGGGGGCACAGGAGCATCGGGATTACCCACCATCGGCCGTCTGCTCGCTAAAAAGCTGGAAAGAGACGGCACCCGCAACAGGGTCAAAATTGGTTGTATCTTTGGCCTCCCCTATTTTAGTTTCCCAAAGGGAGGCAATGGCAATGAGGTATTTGCCACCCCCGAATTATTCCTCCTTAACACTGAGGCGGCCTTACGTTACTACCGTGAACAGGCAACACAGTTTGATGTCAAATACCTTTTGGGTAGCCAGAGTCTTGAAAGGGTGGGAGAGTTTAGCGTGGGGAAGGAATCCCAGGTGAATCGCCCCCATTTTGTGGAATTGTACGCCGCCCTGGCAGCCCGCCACTTCTTCTGCCATAACCCCCAGCCAGGAGTGTATATGATCGCCCGGAATAAGCCAGGGGAAATAATATGGGATGACCTGCCGGAAAAGGAAACAGTTAAAGCCCTCATGACCAATGCTGTCCGTTTTGCCTTCATCTGGCTAGCAGACTTCCACCCCCAACTTCGCTCAGCCCCCACCCTAGGTATTAGTGCCCTAGATGGCTACCCCTGGTTCGATAAATTCTTCCAAGGAACATGGTGGGGTATAAAAATCCGCAAAAACCTGCCAGATGTCACTAGCCATCAACAACAGGAGATAATAAAAGCCATTGGGGCCTGGTGTCACGATTTCCTTCGTTGGCTGGCAGCCCTACACCGCTGCGAATATGAGAATATCCGCTTATTCAAAACAGAACACTTCGCCTCCCCCAACAGCCTACAACCGGAAAGAATCTCTGAACTTTTCTGGGATGATACCCGTGGTAAAGAACAAATCAAGAAAGATAACCCCATTACTCTCAAAAATGCCATAGGGGAACTCCCCCTCTCCAGTCTCGGTACCCCTAACCAGGGGGCACAGGGTCTGGCTAAAGCTATTTATGCCTGTTGCAAGATATAGTTACGGAGGAGGAAGGAAATGACGGACCTGCTACTGCCCCGCCTGAAACAAGATACCACCGTAGCCAAGGGAAGAGTGGGAGTATGGGAAATATACCAAGACTCCGCTTTTAGAGACCTGGCGGATAGCCTGGATTATCAAGCCCCTGGCCAGCAACAACTCAGTGGTGTCAGTTCCGTGCCAACCATGTGGGCAAGGCCCCTGACAGTGGAAATGGCCCTGTTGGACCGTCAGCACCCCCTTCACAGTTCCATGGTGGGTCAATGGCGAGGTATGCTGGCGGCTATCGCCCTGGCAGAGGTGGAGGGCTTTGACCTGAAAGTTCAATTCCTAGACCTATCTCAAAATCGCTCCCATCCCTTTGCCTTAGCCCTCTATCAACTACTACCAGAACCGGTAAATGTCCTCTACACTAGAGAAAACCGTAACCCCTGGGAAGAGATATACATCTGGCTGTGGCGCGGAAACCCAGTAGGCATCACTAGCCCCTCCACCCTGGTATGCCCCTCGGAAAAAGGACAGTGGACTGGACTACGCTGGTTCAAAAATGGCCTTCTGGTAAGCCCTGAGCCCTACCTCCACAGCGAATTAAAAGAAATACTCTGGCGATGGCTGGAAAACCTCCAAAACCGACTCCTAGAATTCGAAGGAACTACAAGGGCAAGGGAGTGCATCATAGGACTACTGGAAGACTTCCGCAACGATTTGGCGGTGGCTAACGGCAATTCTCTGCCAGCGCTACAATTGAGCGACAACCAAGCCTTCTTCGGCGAAATCATCAACAGGGGCGCCCTTGTCCTCCTCAACCGCCCTGTCAGAGTGCCTCCTAAACCCTCCAATGTGAGAGTAATCCCCAGTGCCATCAAATCCCCCAACAAACCTCTTTTGATTATCGACGAAAATCTGGCAGACTACTGGGGTGTGCCAAAACACGCCATATGGCTACACCGCGATCGCACTTTGGCCTCCCTCAACCTCCAGGAGTTGAGAAGTGGTGTCCTCAGATGGGATGATGTCCTCTGGCTAACCCCCGAGGAGTTATTCCTGCCAGAGTTGACCTTCATCGACTTGGATAACGCCCTACCAGGGGCTCTAATGCCTAAAATGACCTTCCCCCCCACCTTCCTAGGGGAAAGAATCACCCCTCTGCTCCCCCTCAATCCCATCCTCCTGGACTATTTTACCCCAGAAGACCTGGCTAACCGTGTTGAATTAGAGCCCTTTGTGGGTGTAGAAGGAGAGGGCATACGCGTTACCCTCACCCTACCTCTGTCGGGCATGGAGGCCTCTCCCTCCCTCCGCCGCTACCAAAAAGAATACATCCTCCGGGAAGAAAACGCCATCAAATACCTCCCAGTGTTAACTGTTTGGCCCAATTTGCGCACTAGTAACTGGAAGCAATACTACGTGTTCTACTACGACGGTGACTATGGTGAACAAACCTTCAGAGTATTCTGTCCCAAACATGATCAACTACGAGAATTCCGGGACATAGAAGACACGGGTTTCTACCAAGTGTACTCTTTGGAGACCTTCCCCAGCCACCTGGTGTGCAAGAATAGTTACTACCAGGACATAGGTTTAATTCTCCTGCCAACCCCCCCCTCCTCCTCCCCCCGCGGCACATGGCGAGTGGGAGTGGACTTTGGCACCTCCTTTACATTTGTTTACGTCAAAGGGGAAAACAGTCCCGAAACCCCTCTGGACATCAACAAAAACCTCCAACTTAACATCACTGACAGCAACCCCGCTATCCGCATCCCCGCCCTCATCGAAAACTTCATCCCAGAAACCTTCCTCCCCGCCAACCAGCCCCTGCCAC
>DVEF01000018.1 GCA_015295805.1 Geminocystis sp. M7585_C2015_104
CAAACAGAGGGTATAACCAAAGGGATCAGTCCTAACCCCCGCCAAACCCTCCGCATAGGCTGCCCCTGCTGTGCCCACACAACTTTCTGCCCCAAACCAGGTGGCGAAAATGGAAAATATCGCTAGGGGATAACCTAGTGACCTTCCCCCCAACAGATAATCGTTCTCATTTTTAATGCCTTTGGATACTACAAAACCTATTACCAGTTGTAAGGCAACATAAACCAGAATTCCCAGAAACAACCCGTTCATTCCTCTCCTCCAGAAGGGGCAACCTTATCAAAACTCTACAATAAACACACCAAAATTAACAGTAGCAATTTTTTTTAATGATATGCATGTACTTAATACCAGTTACAAGAAGAAAAGAAGATTGTGCCCAAAAGCCATACAAGAGTAAAATAGGAGGATCATGAAAAATGTGGAGAAAAAGAGGAGATAGATTTGATTACGACAAGCACATTTAAAACTACAAAATCAGAAGAAATCTTCGCCGCCGCCCAAAAACTAATGCCCGGCGGTGTTAACTCCCCCGTAAGGGCATTCAAGTCCGTGGGTGGCCAACCTATAGTATTCGATAGGGTAAAAGGAGCATATATCTGGGATGTGGATGGTAACCAGTATATCGACTACGTAGGCTCCTGGGGGCCAGCTATTTGCGGACATGCTCATCCCGAGGTAATTCAAGCCCTCAAAGAGGCCCTAGAAAAAGGCACTAGTTTCGGTGCCCCCTGTATCCAAGAAAACATCCTGGCACAAATGGTAATAGAAGCGGTGCCCAGTATTGAAATGGTGCGTTTTGTTAACTCTGGCACCGAAGCCTGTATCTCCGTGTTAAGACTGGTGCGTGCCTATACCGGCAAAAACAAGATCATCAAATTCGAAGGGTGTTATCATGGACACGGGGACATGTTTCTAGTCAAAGCTGGTTCGGGGGTTGCCACTCTCGGATTGCCCGACTCCCCTGGCGTGCCCAAGTCTGTCACCGCCGATACCCTCACTGCCCCCTACAATGACCTAGAGGCGGTAAAAAAACTGTTCATGGAGCACAAAAATGAGATCGCCGGAGTAATATTAGAACCTGTAGTGGGCAATGCCGGTTTTATCCCCCCCGATGCCGGTTTCCTGGAAGGCTTGAGGATACTTACCCAGGAGAATAATGCCCTGTTGGTATTCGACGAGGTGATGACTGGCTTCCGTGTAGCCTATGGGGGTGCCCAAGCCAAATTCGGCGTCATACCCGATCTAACCACCCTAGGTAAAATTATCGGTGGTGGTTTACCTGTCGGCGCCTATGGTGGCAAAAAAGAAATCATGTCCATGGTAGCACCCGCAGGCCCCATGTATCAAGCTGGCACCCTTTCTGGTAACCCCCTCGCCATGACTGCCGGCATTAAAACCCTAGAATTGCTCCAAAAACCCGGCACCTATGAATATCTGGAAAAAATCACTAATAAACTCATCACCGGCCTGTTAGAAATCGCCCGCAAAGCTGGACACCAAGTCAGCGGCGGCAATATAAGCGGTATGTTTGGCCTATTCTTCACTGAAGGGCCAGTGCGCAACTATAATGACGCCAAGAAGTCCGACACCGCCAAATTTGCCCGTTTCCACCGCGCCATGCTGGAGAGGGGTATTTATTTGGCCCCATCCCAATTTGAAGCCGGCTTTACCTCCCTTGCCCATACCGAAGAAGACATAGACAAAACCCTAGCCGTAGCTGAGGAAGTTTTCAAACTAATATAGTGAGTCGTTTGTTCCACCATATTTTGCCCCCTTGTGGGGGACATTTTTTCTCAGAAAATACCTGCTACCCTCCTTATTTTTTCCACTAAGCTACCAGGGAAACATCATCTACCACCTTTTCATAATTGTCCTCTTTTATCCCTAAAACTTGATCCAAACGACTAATCTCAAAAATCATCCTAACGGAAGGGCATACATTCGTCAGATAGAGACTCTTCCCCCGTTTTTTCGCTTCCTGATACGCTTTCACCAACGCGATTAAACCACTGGAGTTCACCAACTCCACCTCGCTAAAATCCACAATAATTTCCTTTTCTCTACTGTTTTCAATTAAGCTGAGCAGTTTCTCCTCAAACTGACCCTGGTTTGTGTGGTCTATTATACCCGTTGGCTTGAATATTTCCCTCTTGTTCATATTCCTTCACTCCTCATCCAATAAGATTCTTTTTTATTTCCGTCGATTTATATTCGCCAGTTCAAAAAATCTCCCGTTTTGGGAATAATAATAATACTTTTTTCCACCTTTTGCCCACTTTTGTTTAATCTTTCCCCTTCCGCCAGCTAACAGGCTACCACACCAAACACCATCCCTATATATTGTATCACAGAATACAATATAGCCCTTTGGGGGAGAATATAACTATGGAAGAATGCACATTTTCTCCACACCTATGTGAAATAATTCTAAATATGACTCCGTTTATCGACTCTTGGTATTAACATGGTCCCAGGGGCACAAGTCAGTCCGATGACTTATTAACCCTCCTACCTATGGGTTTACAAAACTCAAAACTGTTTTTTCTAAAAAAACTTTGTATATTACCTTATAATATAACTGTATTCTGTATTAAGCAATAGTGAGAGAGCCAGCCAAGCTTTTAAGAAAAAAAATGTTACATTTAGTGGCCAAAAATAGGGCCGAAGAATATTGGGAGAATAATAGCGGGGGAATAGACATAAGTAAGCATCAATATTCTGTTTTGCCTATGGAAATGGGGGCCGAAAGTGACAAATATAAACATGTTCTTATAATTCGGGAGGGGGATAACTATAATTTTTTCCACCTCCATAAGCCTGTCTATGAAATAGGGCGCCGGAAAGATGCAGATATACTCGTTGAAGACGCAGCTGTTTCCCGCTACCAGGCTACCCTTATCAAGGAATACGATGGGGAAAATAATACCTACTTCTATAAAATAATTGATGGGACTTTGTCGGGAAAAAGATGTAAAAACGGCTTAATAGTCAACAGAAAAAAGTACATCTTCAAGATTCTAGAACACGGAGACATAATCTATTTTAGCCCCAAAACATTGGCTCGTTACTTTGTAATAGAAAATAACCTGGAAGAAAAACAGAAACTCCTGACAGAAAGTTTTGGCAAAATCGTCTCTGAAAAAGCCATTGTAGATTTCTCTAAAAACACTCTTACTCTGGATGAAAACGATACAAAAGAAGCACTTGAGGAGGAAAAGAGAAAGTCAGACTCGGCAAGCAAAGTAGACTCCTTCGCCGAATTGAGCCCCTATCCCATCATAGAATTAAACCTTCAAGGAGAAATCACTTATTATAATCCGGCAGCTATTATCCTATTCCCCGACTTAAGATTGCAAGGAAAAAATCATCCGCTCTTCGATGGTATTTTTCTGGCTTCACAGTATACTGTCCACGGCAACCTTCTTGTCAGAGAAGTGCGTCACGGTGACAGAATCTTTGAACAATACACCCATTATCTACCAGATTTAAAGGTGATTAGAACTTACATTTTTGACTTTACGGAAAGAAAACGGGCAGAGGCTCAGCTGAAGGATAGTGAAGCTAAATACCGCGCCGTAGTGGAACAAATTAAAGAGGGAATACTCGTCTTCACATCCGACGAATATCAAATTATAGAAGCCAATGCCTACGCCAGCAAAATTCTGGGCCGCAGCGTGGAGGAATTAACTGACTTAAGATTCCTGGAATTGGTAGAAAATGTTGCTGTGGATTTGAAGTACAAACTTAGGGTATTAAGGGAAACTGGTGGCTGTTTTCGGGAGGAATTAAAACTAAAAGCCAAAAACAATACCGCTGTAGATGTGGAGTTAAGTGTCAGTTTAATAAGCTACCACAATAAGTTGGTTTACTGTTCCGTTTTTAGGGACATTAGTGAGAGGAAAAAATTGGAAAAAGAACTAAAATACATGGCGTATCATGACAGTTTAACTGGGGTGTGCAAGCGGAATTATTTCCGGGAAAACGCCTCAAAAATGCTGAGGAATGCCAAACAGACAAATAGTAAAATGGCCTTGATGTTTCTAGATGTGGACTATTTTAAAGAGATTAACGACAATTATGGCCATGATATAGGAGATTTACTATTGAAAAGTTTTGCCGAAAGACTGAAAGGGTGTTTGAAGAAAAAAGATTGTATTGCCAGGTGGGGAGGAGATGAGTTTGTAGTACTCGCTTGTGACATCCCCTCCTTAGAAAACCTAGTAATGATTGTAGAGAGAATTATAAACAACGTCCGCCGTCCATTTGTTTTCGACAAGATAACCGTTAAAACCTCTACCAGTATTGGCATCTCCCTTTTCCCAAAACATGGAGAGGATTTGGAATCCCTTTTGAAAAGGGCGGATGAGGCACTGTATGTTACCAAGAGGAATGGGCGTAACGGCTATACCATAGCGGAATATGAAGGGGATTGGTAAGGCTAGGAGAATCTCCCCTTCAACAGGTAGGAAGCCAGAAAAGGACTGAGAATCAATATCAGAAGCATCCTTGTCATCTGCATGGTTAAAACCAGGGCACAATCCCCTCCCAATTCCACCACCGTTGCCATCATAGCAGTTATACCACCAGGAGTCGAACCCAATAGGGCAGTCAAGGGGTCAATATGGGTGATAAGATGAAACAGATGCCCCGTTAAGAAGCAAGCAAAGATCAGTAGTAGCACTAACACTACTTCTAGTAGTACTGCATTTAGCAATTTTTGTGCTGTTTCGGTTTCAAATTTCAAACCTATGCTTAAACCCAGGAAGAATAAGGCTCCTCTGAAAATAGGAGTAGGAATTTGAATTTGATAAGGAAACAGAATAAATACCAACAAACCAAAGAAAAAGGGGACTAAAAACAGATTAGAGGGAATTGAAATTCTCTTCGCTAACCACACACTTGCAGTCAACAAAATGGCCACTAGACAAATATTCAACAGTGGCGGCAGAGAGGGCCGATTGTTTATTACGGTTGTAATACCAAATTGTTTACCAGAGGGGGCCATTCCCGAGAGGAAAAAGGTAGCAATAAGGGGGATAATTATAGACACCATGAGGATTCGCAGGTATTGTAACACAGCCACGGCAATGGCATCTGCTCCCATCTGTTCACTCATAGCCACCAAACTCGGGCCAGCCCCAGGTATACAGCCTAAAAAACTGGTAGCTGCGTCGATTTTGGCCAATTTATGGATTATATAGCCATTAAGCAGGCTCAGACTCCCGGTTACCACAATACACAACAGTAGGGGGAGAAAATAATCTTTGGCTTGTAAAAGGGTATCCGGGGAAAAACGACTAGCGGTGACCAGGGCAATTATAGCTTGGGCCACGACATTGATGGATTTTGGTAGTGGCAGTGATTTCTTTTGAAATACTACAAATAGTACTGCACACAATAGGGGCATCAGTAGCCAAGTGATGGGCAAATGGTATTTATCCCCCAACCAGGCGGTGACAAAGGCAAAAACCATCAACAAAGATAAGGAAACTGATACCCTACTACCCTCCGATTTAGCTAAGGCTAATGACATTTTATTCTTCTGCGGTGAGTGATGATATTTTCCCCTATGTTATAGCATTTTTTTTCTTCCACCGTGGAATCATTCAGTTAAATTTGATACAAAACCCTCTCTATTTCTTCCTCAATTCGATGTTGTAAAAATAAAGTGCTACAGGCCTATTTAATGCCAAAAAATAATCTGGATCTTCCCAGGATAAATATATGGCAGTCCATTGTTTTGCTCTAATTAAATTGGGCTCAACAAGGTTATAATCAGTCAAGGTCTCTACCAGGTTTACATACAATATAGGTTCATTTTTATACACCCCTTCTGGGCTGCTAAAAAACTGTCTAGTGATTTCGCAGGTGATAAATCTGGTGGGGGAAACTGTTTCTTGTTGTCTGCCAATTACTGTTGATATTAGTTTGTTGTTCTCTGTAAGTATAGTAGTTTGTTCATTTGGATTTTTGGGGTTTACCGTTACAGATTGCACATTCTCTTCTCCCAAATAGGCTTTAGCAATGGCCAGGCCATTAAAAGCCCTATCTGCAACGATCACCTCCTTACTGGAAAATGTATCCGGGAAAAACAGAGAGAATTTTGGGGCAATTTTATCCCGAATGTATCTTACCTCAAAGTTAACTTCTTTGTTCAAATATCTCTTATTGTTTTCAAATCCGGGAGTAACTAATTTTGGGGCCATAGGGGCAATTTGTTCCTCCAAAACACTAGTGACCTCCCATTCTCCCTCAAACCATTCGGGGAAGTATAAATCTTGCTGATTGTTCAGCAACAATATCTGACTCTCCCAGTGAGGGTATTGGTTAATTCTATCTTGTAGTATTCCGGCAAATGCGGGGGAGAATGTGAGGAGCAGAAAGAGGGGATTTATTATTAGGAAAAGAGCCAATTTTTTCGACATTTCGACACACAATTGGAAAGGGTGGCCCCCCTGGAGGGGGTAGTGGGGGGAAGGGGGGTGGGATGACTAAAAGTCCATGTCAGACATGTCGTTGCCGGGTTTAGACTTGGCGGGGGTGGGTTTTTCCACTACCACAGCCTCGGTAGTCAAAACCAAACCGGCAATGGAGGCAGCGTTTTGGAGGGCAATGCGTACTACCTTTGCAGGATCTATAATACCAGCCGCCAGAAGGTCTTCGTATTGGCCATTGAGGGCATTAAAACCAATATTATCTGGGGCTTGTTTTACCTTTTCCACCACCACTTCCCCATCCACGCCGGCATTGTGGGCAATTTGAGCCAGAGGCGCCTGAATGGCCTTGATTACAATGTCCACGCCAATCTTCTCCTCGTCGTCGGTGAGACTGTTTTTTAATTGTTCCAGTTTGGGACAAAGATGGATAAGGGTTGCCCCACCACCGGGGATAATTCCCTCAGCTACGGCTGCCTTGGTGGCATTAATGGCATCCTCAAAGCGTAGTTTTTTCTCTTTCATTTCGGTTTCCGTGGCGGCGCCCACCTTGATGACGGCTATTCCCCCCACCAGTTTGGCGATGCGTTCTTGTAGTTTTTCTGTATCATACTCAGAATCAGTTTGTGCCAATTCCTTTTTAAGTTGGGCCACCCTTTTCTGGATGGCTTCTTGGTTGGCGCCATTGGCCACAATGACGGTATTATCCTTTTCAATGGTAACTTTGCGGGCCTGTCCCAGCATGTCAATGCTAGCATCTTCCAAGGTCAAGCCAACCTCTTCAGAGATAAGACGCCCACCAGTGAGGATAGCAATGTCCTCTAGTATAGCCTTACGACGTTCGCCAAAACTAGGGGCTTTAATGGCGGCTACCTTTAAGACACCACGGGCCTTGTTGACAATAAGAGTGGCTAGGGCTTCCCCTTCCACATCCTCAGCAATGATCAGTAGTGCCCTGCCAGCTCGTGCTACATTTTCCAAAACGGGCACTAAGTCGGTAATGGAACTAATTTTTTTGTCGGTAATGAGGATATAGGGGTTTTCTAATTCTACAATTTGTTTTACCTGGTCGGTGATGAAGTAGGGGGAGATATAACCCCTATCTATTTGCATCCCCATTACCACATCCACTTCGGTGGTAAGGGATTTAGATTCCTCTACAGTGATAACACCATCCTTGGTAACCTTGGCTATGGCATCGGCAATAATACCCCCAATTTCTTCGTCATTGCCAGCAGAGACAGTGGCTACCTGTTTGATAGCCTCCCCTTCTACTGGTTTGGCCATGGCGGCAATTTCTTTAACCAGAAGGGAGATAGCCTTATCAATGCCACGACGAAGAGGGATGGGATTGGCGCCAGCTACTACATTTTTCAATCCCTGTCTAATGATAGCCTGGGCGATAACTGTAGCAGTGGTGGTGCCATCGCCAGCAACGTCTTTTGTTTTGGAGGCTACCTCTTTAACCAAACGGGCACCAGCATTTTCCAGGGGGTTTTCTAATTCGATTTCCTTGGCGACACTTACCCCATCCTTTACCAACTCTGGGGGGCCAAATTTTCTTTCTAAAAGTACATTCCTGCCCCTGGGGCCTAATGTTACCTTAACCGCATCTGCTAGGGCATTTACTCCCCTTTCTAGATTCTTTCTGGACTCTTCCTTGAAGGATACAATTTTGGCCATAAATACAATTTATCCTAGTGGTATTTATTCCTCATATCACTTTAGCACTCTTGGGGAAAGGGGGGGAGCTTTTTGTGATATTCTCTACAAACAAGTCTTTAGTCTCCCGTTTACTTGTGAACTATGGCAGAAACACAACCTTCCCAAACAGAGATAGTTGAGGCCTTATCTGTAACTGCGGAACTACAATTTGAATTACCAGATCCCCATGACGAGGAGATAGAGGAAGAGGAGTTTTTCCGAAGAGTGGATGATGTGTGGCGGGTATGCGATCGGTTTGACCTACAGACAGATATATGGAGAGGTAGAATTCTAAGGGCAGTAAGGGATAGGGAAAAAATAGGCGGCGAGGGGAGGGGAAGTGGTTTTCTCAACTGGTTAAAACAAAAAGACATTACCAAAAGCCAAGCCTATGCCCTAATCCAGTTGGCTAACAGTGCGGATGCCTTGTTAGCAGAGGGAAATTTATCTTTTGAAGCCATTAACAACTTCAGTAAAAGGGCATTTCTGGAAACCGCTAAGGCGCAACCGGAGATTCAAAAACTGGTAGGGGAGGAGGCAAAAAAAGGCAAACGCATCACCCGCAGGGAGGTGAAACAACTCACAGAAGAATACACCGCCATTAATTCGGAATTGTTGCCCGACACTGTCAAAGAAAAAGCAGTAGATGGAAGTCTACCACCACGTCATTTAGCACCACTAGTAAAGGAGTTGGAAAAGCTGCCACCGCCGCAAGTGGAGGAGATTCAAAGGGAAATCGAATCCAATCCCTATTTGGACACCGTTAAACAAATGACATCTACCGCTAAGAGCTTAAGTAGGTATTTTGACGCAGTAGCCCGGGTAGAAACCCTTAAAAATTCTCCTGTAGACATATCTGCCGCCCTAGAGGAGGCTATGAGACTAGACTGTTTAAGTCTTACCGCTGATTTGGTAAAACAGGCCACTCAACTAGAACAAGTTGTGGTCAAATTATACACCCTGTGGAAGAAACTGGGGGGTTTGGCAGATCGTCTCTATGTGGAAACGGGGAGTAGTACTCCCAATTTACGCTCCCTTTTGAGCTGTCTAGAAAAACTAACTGGGGAGGTAATAGAAGTGCCCCTTGACCAACAGGGCTGCAAAAGTATACGCTTACGTATTGTAGGGGATTAATGGCTATTGAGGTTTAGTTTTGACCACCACGGGCCCTTTTACCAGGGTTTGACACGCTAGACGGTAATTTTCTGGTTTTCTTTTTAATTTTCTTAGCTCAAAATCGGTTTTTGGCGAGAGATTCTCCATTCCTTCCACAATCTCTACAATACAAGTGCCACATTGTCCATAGCCGCCACAATTCATCAGTTTTCCCCGCCACCTGTAAATGTCAACCCCATTTTCTATGGCCTTTCTCCGCAAATTTGCCCCTTCTGCCACCACCACTTCCTTGTTTTCATTTACAAACTTGATGGTAGTCATTTTTCCCTCCTTTGCTTTGTTTTTACCCTTACCTCAATTGTAAAGTAATTGTAAAGTTTTATATCTTAATATTAAGACATTCTAAACAAAAATAGCTGGGGCAAAAGAACTGTGGCTGTTTTAACATAGAAACATGACCTAAGTTTGCCTGGTGTGCCCGCCCCACTGGCCAAATCGGACTGTCAACTATGACTTGCAATTATTCCCATTTCTTCCGACACTACACTCCCCCCACCTGTACCCTACAAATCTACAATCCTCAGTCATTCTGGGGCAGGTGGCCCTATCAGTCTTTCCCGGAATACTTTAGCTTTCAACTGCAATTCGAAGACCCACGTAAGGGGGAACAGGGGAAAATAATAGGCGATCGCACCTTGTTGGAAAAATTGAGGAAGGAGGTAAACGACTATATCCAAAAGTATTTAGCAAAACCCGACTTGCTGCCAGAGGGGGAAAAATGTGACTTGCCGCCACAGCAGGCTCAGGGGGAGTATATTTGTATTAGCAGGGAGTCGGAATACAGTCATCGTTTCTATTATAGGTCCTGGGAATCAGAGCAGGAGACCTTGAACATAGTCCTAAGTAATACACAGTTGTTAGACCTGTTAAATGCCCTGGAAGCCTACTACCAGGATGCTTGCGAGAGTCGGGAAAGGAAAGAAAGCATTTCCAGCCACCTAGGTTTGAGTATACTGATTACCAGTTTAGTGTTCACCGGTGTGGGGAGCTGGTGGTGGTACTATGAAAGGGAGTCAATGAATAACCCTCCAATTAGTGAGAGTAAGACGGAGACGGGAACCAACACTACCTCTCCCACTGACAACAACGAATTACACAAGGTGTTACCCCCCACTCCCCTAGATGAGAAAAATTTACCCCAGGTGATAACACCAACACTGCCTAAAAATCTGCAAAACCTACCCCCTCTGCCACCACCACCGCCAGTGAGAAAACCCCCAATAGTCTCCCAATCCCCTGTAGGCTCCATGGAGCATAAGCCTCTACAACCTACTTTCCAACCCCCATCCTCCATTTCCAATTCTGCCCCCGCCGTCACTGTTCCGTCCAAAAAACCCACTTTTTCCACCATTCCGTCATCTCCCCCCACCAAGAGGGTGTCCTCCAATACCCCTATCACCCAATCCCCTATAAGGGCTATGGATTATAAGCCCCTACCCCCTGCCCCTCAACCGCCAAGCCCTGAATCCCCGCCTATGGAAAAGCCTAAATTGCCCATAAGATTGTCCAAGTTGCCAGTATTATCCCCTCAAAAAGATGCCCCATCTCCACAAAGTGGGGTTGACGGCAATGTTGATGGTGGTGTTGAGGGTGTCTCTCCCCCTCTTTTCGCCAATGACACCCTTTCCAAGACAATCTCTAATTTGGAATCTCTTTCTCCCTACCCAGTGGTGGAGGGCAGAAAAGACAATAGCCTATTAATTGGCCAGATAAAAGAGTATTTCTCCTCCCGTTGGCTACCCCCCGAAAGTCTCAGACAGAGTATTCAGTATCGCCTAGAAATCAATCCCGAGGGTGCAGTTGCCAAGATTACACCAATAGGACAAGTTGCGGTGGTATATTTGGACAAGACGGGCATGCCCCTGCTAGGAGAAAAAATAGTCTCCCCCCCCGGCGATGAGGATTCCCCCCTGACTATCCGATTAATTTTAAGCCCTGATGGCACGGTTCAAGCCTTTGAGGAGTTGCAAGAGTTGCAGTGGCCAGGGGGTTAAATGTCTAGAAGGTTTTTACGTGGATTGAATGTCTCTATTTCTTTGATTTTTTGGTACAATTGTCTTTCCTCCTCACTGACTTGAGTGGGGGTGACAATGTTGATCACTACAAGTTGATCTCCTCTTTCCCCACGAATGTTGGGATAACCCTTGTTGGCCAATTTTAACACCTGTCCTGATTGCACCCCAGCGGGGAGATTCATTTTAACCAAACCGTCAATGGTGGGCACTTCAATGGCACCCCCCAACACTGCTTCTGCCGGGGTAATGGGTATCTCACATCGGATGTCTGAGCCCTCTAGAATAAAGAAGGGATGGGGCTCAATAAGAATTTTAAGATACAAGTCGCCCCCATTAATGCCCTGTCCCCTCAGACGAAGTTTTTGGCCATGATACATACAAGGGGGCATATCCACCTCTAAAGAGCGTCCGTCTTCTAGTCTAATCCTTTCCCTTCCTCCCTTATAGGCTTTTAGGAGGGGGAGACTCAATTGGGCTTCAATGTCTTTTGGTTGACGGAGGGGAGGCACTGGTTTGACGGTTTTCGTATTGCCTGGACGAAAATCGCTGAAATTATTAGCAGGGGTGCGAGAAACAGGAGTTTTCCCGTGGGGGTTTCCATTGCCGTCGCTAGGGCGCTCATCATTTTGCCAGAAATTAGTAATATTACCAGCAACAAAAGGAAATCCGCCCCCCTTTTTCCCAGAAGTTGTTAGCCGCCGTCTGGCTACACCAAAGAGAGAATTGTCATACTGTTGTCGTTTTATGGGATCGGAGAGAATGTCATAAGCCTCGTTGATTTGTTTGAACATCTCTTCTGCATTCCTGTCTCCCGGATTGACATCGGGATGATAGCGTCTTGCCAGACTACGAAATGCCCTTTTTATCTCCTCTGCAGAGGCTGATGGCGATACTCCTAGTATCTGATAATAATTGGTCACTTCTGTCCGTGGACTTGGCATTTTCGACTACCTGGGATATTCCATCAAACTGACACCAGTGGCTAAAACTGGGTTGGAGTTGCCAGCTAAATGCCCGTTTATCTTTATCATGATAGGCTACTCCTTCCCAACTCTACTACAGGTTTCCCTGCCTATGGCTACTCTGACTGATCATATCAGAATTATTTTAGTACTTCTTTAGGTTGTTAGCTAAGAGAATTATTCTAACTGGTCTGCAGCCTAGACTGGAGAAAGTTTATAATGCCCTGTTTTTCCACTAAGCCTAACACATACCCGTCTTCCCGGACTACGGTGACTTCTGATTCTTTATTTTGCTCTAATAGTCTGACTACTTCTAGGAGGGAAACGGTTTCTACCACGGTTTTTATGTCATCTTTGGGATTCATTGCCTCTGCTACTCGAATTTCATTCCACTGGGATGTGGGGATGGTGCGTAATTTTTCTACTGGGATAACTCCTATGAGGATGCCATTTTCATCGGTTACCAGGAATCTCTGCCAGGCTTTTTTCCCTATGATATACTCGTTGACAAATTCCCTGATAGTTAAATCTCCTCGTACAATTGGACTGTTGGGTGTTACTGCTTCCCTGGCTAGGTAGTGTTTGAGTCTGTCTTCAATTTCGGCAGATTGGGCGGCAATGCCGGCATTTTGTAATAAAAACCAACCTACTAGGGCCGTCCAGATGCTACCAAAAGGGATAATACCCAGTGTGCCTAATAATCCTACCATGACTGCTGTCCAACCGAAAAATTCTCCCACATGGCCCGCAAAAATTATCCCTTTTTGGGGATTGCCTGTTATCTTCCATACGATAGCCTTTAAAACATTGCCACCATCTAGGGGTAATCCGGGAATCATGTTGAATAATGCCAGGATAAGATTAATTGTCGCCAATAGGGATACTATAGAGCGTAAAAATAATGGCATTGCCACATGAGTTTCTATGAACAACAAGATGCTGAATATAATCAAACTTACTACAGGCCCTGCAATAGCCACCAAAAAAGCCTCAAGGGGGGTGTTGGATTCCTTTTCCAGGGTTGCCAAGCCGCCAAATATGAATAGGGTGATTGACTTTACCTTTATCCCTTGACTTTGGGCCACAAAACTGTGACCTAATTCATGGGCTAGTACGGATGCAAACAATAGTAGTGAGGCCAAAAGTCCAAGCAACCAGGGGAGAATACCTGGCAGACTGGTTTGATAGGCTAAATCCACTCCTAACGTCAAAGTCATCAAACTCAACACCAGAAACCAAGAGGGATGGATATAAAAGGGAATGCCAAACAAATTCCCAACCTTTATGCTTCCTTTCATAATCTAAAAATCTCCTTTTCTTTTATTCCTTTTGGCTGAGATATCATTCCGGCAATTCAGATGTTTAAATGCTCCCTGTTGTCAAGTATTTGGCCGAATTTTATCTCCCTTCACCTCTTCTATTGTAAATCATACCTGTAGGGCTCTGCTCACAAAAATATGGTGTTAACCGTCTAGAGGTGTTCCGGTTATCCCATTTATTTTTTTCTATAAACCCATTATTTGTAGCCAGTCATGGGATAATCAAATCCCAGACAATGGGCCTTTACTGTTTGCCAGTATTTGGATAGTAAAACTATATCGTGATGAACAATTATAGAATGATAAAACTTCATTTATTTGCCGATAAAAATTCGCTCATTTTACCCATTATAGGGGGAATTGCCATGGGTTTAAATGGGGCACCATTTAGTCTTTTCCCCCTTGCTTTTGTGGCCATTGTACCTCTTATTTCTGTGGCGGTGGATAAAAACTTTTTCCAAGCTATTTTAGCAGGCTTTTTATGGGGGGTTGGTTTCCACGGGTTAATGTTGTTTTGGATTACTGGCATTCATCCCATGACTTGGATGGGAGTTCCATGGTTTTATAGTCTTTTGATTGCCACTTTCTGTTGGGTTTTTATTACTGTATGGGGGGCACTTTTAGTCACAATTTGGGCAGGGGGAATCAACCTTGTTTCTCGCTATATTTCGCGGGGATTTTGTCTTTTTGCTCCTTCTGTAACTATCTCAATGGCCGGCGTTACTTTGTGGTGTATTTTGGAGACAATTTGGAGTAATACTCCCCTGTGGTGGTCATCCCTAGCATTAACCCAAAGTCCACACAATCTCTACCTCCTTCAACTATTAAAAATCTCAGGCTCAACCACTGTGACTGGTATTATAGTCTTGGTTAATTTTCTATTTTACCAGGCCATAGCGGGAGTGGGAGTTGTAAAAAATACTGGCCAAAAATTAGTTAATATCTGTCTAGGGGTTGTGATACTGTTTTCAACTCACTATGGAGGCTATGCTATCTACAAAAAACCCTTGGCGGATAAGCCGGAATATGGGGTGAAAGTGGGGATTATTCAGGGAAATATACCCAATGAGATTAAACTAGAAGACCCGGGATTTCGAAGGGCTATTGTTAACTATACCAGGGGATACATAAAACTGGCAAGAGAGGGAGTAGATTTGGTGTTAACCCCGGAGACAGCTTTGCCTTTTTTCTATGATGATATTCGAGAAAAAATAAAATTTAATCAAATCATAAAACAGGAGAAAATCCCAATATTACTAGGGGCATTTTACTCTTTTAATGGGGAAGATTATGCCAACAGTTTATTGAGCATCGACGGGGAAGGAATGGTGATTTCTAGATATGACAAAATCAAACTAGTGCCCTTGGGGGAATATATACCACTGGAGGGGATTTTTGGGGGTATCATAAGAAGACTATCGCCGTTGGATACCCACCTGGTAGCCGGTAGCATGCAACAGGTATTTTATACTCCTTTTGGCAAAGCCATTGCTGCCATCTGCTACGACTCTGCCTTTAGTGAGGTATTCCGACAACAAGCCTTAAAAGGGGGAGAGTTTATTGTCAGTGCAGCCAACAATGCCCATTATAGTAGGAGTATGCCCTTACAACACCACGCCTTGGATGTGATGCGGGGGATTGAAATGGATAGATGGGTGGCAAGGGCAACTAATACTGGTTATTCTGCTATTATAGACCCCCATGGTAATACTCTTTGGCTGTCTCGATTAGATGAATACCAAACCCACAGTCATCTAATCTATCGTCGTCAAACTACTACCCCTTATCTTTTATGGGGAGATTGGCTGTTAAAAATCCTTCTAGCTTTTTTAGTTGTTAACCTGTCTCCCCTCGCCACCAAAATCCCTGGTGGTTTCAAAGATTTTGACTGGAAAACCGGCAAAAAAATAAGATAACAGGGGGAGAAAAAAATACCTAAATAGGCCAACTGAGACAAATTAATTCCTCCTTTTCACGGGGATACAATGCTTTTTTTGATGAGTCTTGATAGAATTAAACTAGTGCTCTATAGTGTTCGTGACTAGCTAAAACCCTATATGTACACTAGTAACATAGAGTTGACACCCGATGGGAACCAAAACCGACAATACGATTGTGTGATGGCGGAAATGTCGCCGGCTGCCCTGAGTATGGTAGCAGATTTTTTCAAGGTGTTGTCAGAGACTAGCCGTCTAAGCATAGTCTGCTGTCTGCGAAATGGCCCAAAAAATGTTACCGAAATCATTGAAAAAACAAAATTGGGGCAGGCCAACGTCTCCAAACACCTTAAGATTCTAGCCCAAGCCGGCATAGTTTCTAGAACTCAAAAGGGAATCCACGTGTATTATCAAATTGCCAACCCCTTTGTCTTCGAGTTGTGCGACTTGGTATGCAACTCCCTTTCCATTCAGATTCAACAACAACATCAACAACTGGCACAAATTAGAATGATGAAACAAAACCTGGAGTCTGGGAATGGTTGAAAAATCCCTGTAAGAAGATTGTCCTTTCCCCAGAGAAATTCCTAAAATTTACTTCCTTTTTAAAATACCTCTTTTTCCTAGGCCAGAAGATTAAGTGTTATTACGTAAGCAGCACTGTTATTGAGAAAAAAAAATAGAAAAAACAGAAACCCCCCGATAGATTCAACGGAATGGGGGAGAACAATGGGGGGGGATTTGGCGTCTTTTTTCTGTTAAAATTTGCTCAAAGGGGCTCATTTTTTCTAATATAAATGTTAGAATCAATGGGCAAAAGAATACAGGCAAAGGCAATAATAATTAAGGGATTATGAGTGAACTGTCCAACGGCAATAACATGGGAGAACACCTGAGTCGCGACGAGAGGGTTAGACAATTGGAAAACATGATTAAAACTCTACAAATTGCAGACCAAATCTCCCAGAATGGCTACCTGATTACCAGTTCGGAGTTAGCCGACTTGATGGACATCAACGCCAGTGCCGTCACTAGTAGGGGAGACGAGTGGCCATGGCGTAACTGGCTGGTTTCCAGAGTTAGAAGAGAGGGGAATCAGATTCTTTGGCAACTGGAAAGAATCGAACCCCGCCCTGAAAAGTAAGATAGAATAGAAGACCCCCCTAAAGGGGGCTTCCCTGGTGGTCTCAACCACTAGGGGGTAATACTGCCGTGTAAATAACTATACCACGATGGTGGTCTTGGCCTTCAGTTCGCCTCTGGCATACTTGGCGGCGTAGTCGTCGAGGCTCATTTGTTTGATCTTGCTGGCATTACCGGCAGTCCAGAACTGCTGATAGCGCTCCATACATACTTGTTTCATGTACTTGATGGAGGGCTTGAGGAAGTGACGGGGGTCGAAGTTGGAGGGATCTTTAGCGGCAGCCTCACGAATGGCTGCGGTGATGGCCAGACGGTTGTCGGTGTCAATATTTACTTTGCGTACACCGCTCTTGATACCTTTTTGGATTTCCTCGATGGGAACTCCGTAGGTTTCACGGATGTTACCACCGTATTGATTAATCATGTCAATCCATTCTTTGGGGACAGAAGAAGACCCATGCATTACTAGGTGGGTGTTGGGCAGCTTGGCATGGATTTCCTCAATGCGGCTGATGGCGAGGATTTCACCGGTGGGTTTGCGGCTGAACTTGTAGGCGCCGTGGCTGGTGCCAATGGCCACTGCCAAAGCGTCTACTTGGGTTCTTTCGACGAATTCTACCGCTTGATCTGGGTCTGTTAGCAACTGAGAGCGATCCAATTTGCCTTCAAACCCGTGGCCGTCTTCGGCATCTCCCATGCCGGTTTCTAGGGATCCCAGGCAACCCAATTCCCCTTCAACGCTCACCCCTACAGCGTGGGCTACTTTTACTACTTCAGCTGTAACACGCACGTTGTACTCGAAGTCAGAGGGGGTTTTAGCGTCTTCTAGGAGAGAGCCATCCATCATTACGCTGGTAAAACCATTACGGATGGCGCTGTAGCAGGTGGCTGGGCTATTGCCATGATCCTGGTGCAGGGCGATGGGTATGTGGGGATAGGTTTCAGCCGCCGCCAAAACCAGGTGACGTAGGAAGTTTTCCCCGGCATAGGAACGAGCCCCACGAGAGGCCTGCAAAATCACAGGGCTATCGGTTTCGTGGGCGGCTTCCATGATGGCCTTTACCTGCTCCAGGTTGTTCACGTTGAAGGCAGGAATTCCATAGTCGTGTTCAGCGGCATGGTCTAACAACAACCGCATTGGCACTAAACCCATAACATTCCCTCCTTAACCTTTTCTTAACCTAAGTGCTTTTATATTTGTTAAGAATCTTAACCTATTATGGGTCTATCTTAAGACATTTTTTGTTTTTTTGGCACTACCCTGCGGGAGATTATTATGCAGTCATGACCCCAACAAGCCTAGGTATAAAATCTTCCCCCTCGGCGGGGCTAGCAGGCCAATCTCTTAACGAGGTCTACTGGGACGGGAGGCCCGTCTTTCCTTCATCCAGGAGGCCCATTGTTGCCTTTGTTCGGGGGTGAGAATGCTTCGCATTTCTAACATACTCTCAAATGAGAGGGTTTTTATTTTCTGTTCTAGGGCAATAATCTTCTGGTGTTGGTTACGCAGAGTAGTTTCTGATTCGTTTCTGGCCATCATTTCCTGGAGGGTGTCCCTTTCGGCACGCAATTGTTCTTTCAGACTACTGATTTGGGGTCGATATTTTTCCCTTACAGCGGCCATTTTTTGTCTCTGTTCGGGGGTAAGGTTGAGTCTGCCCATCATTTTGTCTTCTTTCATCCACCCCCTGTTTTCGTTTCCCATTCCGGGAGATGGCATTCCTTGGGCCAATACGGCAGTATTCACACCACTGCTGGCAAGAAGAGTAACAAAGGCTAAACCAGTAATCAGTTTGTTCATTTCTGTAACCTCCTTATTGGGCATAACTAAAAGACTGAGGGTCAGTACTTGTAGTAGACAAATTCCAGATTTCCACCATAAAGGCTTCGATTTCTTCTTCTTTGCCGGAGGCCATCTGAGGAGATTTGCTGCCCATCACCAGAAACCAACAATAGCCTCCCAAGAGTACGGCTGTGGGCAGGGATAACCACCACCATGGCCTTCTCTTCCTGGCTTGTGGGGTTTCTGAGGTGCTGATGGCCGTCATGAGGGATTCCTCGAGATGAGGTGAGGAAGGAGGCGCCATGGGGGAATAGGTTTTTAAAAAATTTATCAGTTGTTGGTCTTCCCAATCATTGCCTCTCATAGGGTTATTCCCTCTTTTTCCAAGAATTCACGTAGTTTTTTCCTAGCTTTAAAAAGTCGAGATTTGACAGTGCCCACGGGTATGGACAGAATTTGTGCTATTTCCTTTTGGGGCAAGTCCTCCAGGTCATGTAGTACAATGACGGCACGATGTTCTAAACTGAGTTGTTGTAACCCCCTTGCCACTAACCCCTCATAGTGCAATTGGAGGAGGAAAGGGTTATCCAATTCCACTTCTTTTCTGTTTTCCACCTGATGACATTGTTTTTTTTGTAGGCGGGCATTTTGATCACAAGCCACATTCCAACAAATTCGATACAACCAGGTGGAGAAGTACTGGGGATTGCGCAGTTGGTGTATGAACCTCCACACCCTTAGGAAAACCTCTTGCTGTAAGTCATCTAGGTGTTCACTACCACATAGCCTGTACAAAGTATTCCTCACTCGCTGGTGATAACGTTCATATAAAAGACGGAAAGACTGTTTATCACCCTGTTGGCATTTTCTTACCAACTGGACACAAGTCTCAAAAACCGCATCCGTCAAAACAGTCATTATCTCTTGGGCTTGTGATTTCTGTGTTTTTAGACTTTCCCGTTTGCCGAAAGGTTCAACAAAAGCCTTTACAAAACTTAACAGACCGCTTTAGGGGAGGAGTAACTAGAATGAAAGTGGATACTTAAGAGATAGCCAAGATGCTGACAATACCAGAGAATCCCCTAAGGGTGGGACTTAACCAGGCAAAAATCCCTGAACCACTGATATTGGTGATTTTTGGTGCAACTGGCGATCTCACCCAGCGGAAACTGGTGCCCGCCTTATATCAACTGAAAAAAGAAAGGAAATTGCCCCCCCAAATGACCATTGTAGGGGTGGCAAGACGCCCCTGGGCTCATGAGACATTCCGGGAAAAAATGCGTCAGGGGGTAGAAGAATTTGGCGACGGCATAGAAAAAGAGGAGTTGTGGCAGTCTTTCGCTGATGGACTATATTATTGTCAGGGGAATCTGGACGAAGCGGAAAGCTATGACAGATTAAAAACCTTCTTGGCAGAATTGGATGAGAAGAGGGGCACCCGCGGCAATCGTGTTTTCTACCTAGCCGTCTCCCCTGAGTTTTTTCCCTCTGCTATTAAACAGCTGGGCGCAGCACAAATGCTGTCTAACCCCCTCAAACACCGTCTGGTAATCGAAAAACCTTTTGGTAAAGACCTGAGTAGTGCCCAAGCCCTCAACAAAATAGTCCAGAGTGTCTGCAAGGAGGAACAGGTATATCGCATTGACCACTATTTGGGCAAGGAAACAGTGCAAAATCTCCTGGTTTTCCGTTTTGCCAATGTCATCTTTGAACCCCTATGGAATCGCAACTATATTGACAATGTGCAAATCACCGTGGCGGAGACGGTGGGGGTGGAAGAGAGAGCGGGATACTACGAGACTGCGGGCGCCCTCCGAGACATGGTACAAAATCACCTCCTCCAACTGCTCACCCTAACCGCCATGGAGCCCCCTGTGGGCATGAATGCGGACAGTATTCGCAACGAGAAGGTAAAGGTCCTTCAGGCCACCCACCTGGCCGACCTGAAAAATCTGGAGTATGCAGCAGTACGAGGACAGTACAAAGCGGGCTGGATTAAGGGGAAACCAGTGCCGGGGTATCGAGAGGAAAAAGGAGTAAATCCCCTGTCCACCACCCCTACCTTTGTGGCTTTAAAGCTGATGATAGACAACTGGCGTTGGCGGGGTGTGCCCTTCTACCTGCGCACTGGCAAAAGACTGCCCAAGAAGGTTACGGAAATCGCCATCCAGTTCAAAGACGTCCCCCTTTCTATCTTTCCCTCGGCGGCACAACAAACTAACCCCAATGTGCTGGTGTTAAGAATCCAACCCAACGAAGGCATCTCCCTCCGTTTCGAGGCTAAAATGTTGGGCAGCGAATTGCGCACCCGCACTGTGGAAATGGACTTCAGTTACGGGGCCTCCTTTGG
This sequence comes from Geminocystis sp. M7585_C2015_104, assembly GCA_015295805.1. Taxonomy (NCBI): domain Bacteria; kingdom Bacillati; phylum Cyanobacteriota; class Cyanophyceae; order Chroococcales; family Geminocystaceae; genus Geminocystis; species Geminocystis sp. M7585_C2015_104. Next base: position 20,827 of record DVEF01000018.1, read on the forward strand.
CATGGCCACTCAGGATGCCTATCATCGTCTCCTGTTAGACTGCATGTTGGGAGATCAAACCCTCTTTACCCGTGCTGACGAGGTGGAAGAAGCCTGGCGGGTGGTACAACCGGTTTTAGTGGCCTGGGATGCCCCTACCCCTCCTGACTCCATTCCCCTGTACGAGGCAGGCACTTGGCAACCTCTGGAGGCTGAACTGTTAATTGAACGAGACGGACGACGTTGGCGACGACTGTAATTTTCCCTTTTCAGTATTACCCTTTCGGACAAAGTACAAAGAGGTGACAATTATGGCGATAGTAAATAATACCGATGTAAACACAACCCCCATGGTGGCCTTACAACCCCCAAAGGATGTGGATTTGGAGGCCATCGAGAACGAGCTACGACAAATATGGTTAGCCCACAGCGACACCAAAGATGGCCTGGCGGCAGCGAGGGCCTCTAGCTTCACCCTCTTGATTTATGAGCCCGAGCCCATCCAGCCCCTCTTGGCGGCCTTAGGCTTTTACAAAGGCCCCATTGACGGCATCAAAGGCCCAAGGACTATTTCCGCCATCAAAGCCGCACAAAAGGCCTACGGCTTGCCGGTTACCGGGGCTGCTACCCCGGAGTTACTAGAAAAGCTACAAAAAGAATACAGAGCTTCTGTAAAGGCGGGCAAAATTAATGAAACCTACTCCCCCGATTCCAGTGGGGCGGGGATTGCCGATGCCATTGCTGCCACTAACCCCTGTCGTATTATAACCCTTTGTCCCTCTCTGGGCGAGGATGAGGGGGTGAAAGCCCAAGTATCTGCCTATTGTCCCGTCACCAAAAGAGCTTCTGGTAGTTTGATTTGTTGTGAATATATTACGCTCATCGGCACCTCTAAAGCTCTGGAAAGGATAGGGGGTGTTATCACTGAGTTGATGATTCCAGAATTGCCCAAATATATCTGGTGGAAAGCCAGTCTTCATCAAGATTACCCCCTATTTCAAAGACTGATGGGGGTCTGCGATCGTCTCATTGTGGATTCTAGTATCTTCCCCCAACCGGAAAAAGAACTATTGGCAGTGGCAGAACTCATACAAGATAATATTCCCGTAGCTGACCTGAACTGGCATCGTTTAGCCCCATGGTTGGAACTAACCGCCGAAGCTTTTGATCCCCCAGAAAGACGACAAGCCATATGGGAGGTGGACACCGTCACCATTGACTATGAAAAGGGCAACCCCTCTCAGGCATTCCTGTTTCTGGGATGGCTAGCTAGTCGTCTTCACTGGCAACCCTTTAGTTGTGAGAAGGAAGAGGGAGACTACTACCTTCACAAAATTGCCCTTAAAACCCCTGAAGGCAAAACTATCTCTGCAGAATTGGCCGGCACCCCTGTAGGCAACCCTGGGAAAATTCTAGGGGATTTAATCGGGCTAAAACTCTCCTCCACCAACCAAGAGGCCGACTGTTGTACTGTTTTGTGTTCAGAAACCACCGGCTGTATGCGTATGGAGGCCAGCGGCGGCGCCCAGTCCTGTCGAGTACAACAGGTTACATCCTTGGCAGATCAAGAGCCTGAAATTCTCTTAAGTCAAGAATTACAGCGTTGGGGATTAGATAGTCTTTATCTAGAAACCATGACTGTCACCAAGCAATTGTTACAACTGTAGTTCTTGTACTTTTGTAATGCTAAACCCCTTGCAAAATAAACAGAGAGGGGTTATAATATGGGAATGTGACTAAGGCTTGGTAGCTCAGCGGTAGAGCAAGGGACTCATAAGCCCAAGGTCGACAGTTCGAATCTGTCCCAAGCCATCTAGTTAAAAGTCCGTATTGCCCTTTTATTGTTGGGCCAGAAAAGCGGCACTGCGGCAACCTACGGCCTCCGAGAGGTGTTTGAAACCGTTTTCTTGCACCTTCTGACTTAAACCGCGTAAAATGGTGGGCACAACCCACGGCCCCTGGTAAATCCAGCCCGTGTAAAATTGTAGCAAGGTCGCCCCGGCAGTGATTTTCTCCCAGGCGGATTCGGCATCAAATATACCCCCTACACCCACAATGGGCATTTCTCCCCCAGTCTGGTGGTAGATATAGGCTATTATTTCCGTTGAACGTTTTTGCAATGGTAAACCACTAATGCCTCCCGCCTCCTCTGTAATGGGTTTGCCAGTGGCGTCTAAAATCCTGGTTTTTAAACCCTCCCTGCTGGTGGTGGTATTGGTAGCAACTATTCCTGCCAATTGGTATTTCCTGGCAACCTTTACAATCTCCCCTATGGCCTGTTTGTCCAAATCTGGTGCTATTTTTAGCAAAATGGGCTTTTCTCCTTTATTTTCCTCCTGTAGTGCCCCTAGAATAGACTCCAACTCCTCCCCCCCCTGTAATTCTCGTAGTCCGGGGGTATTGGGAGAGCTTACATTCACCACAAAATAATCCGCCCATCCCTTTAGTAGGCGAAAACTGGCCAGATAATCCCCCTTGGCTTCTCTGTTGGGGGTGATTTTGGACTTGCACAGGTTTATGCCAATGGGGATTCGTGTTTCTGTTTTCTCCCAGGTTTCTTGTAGTCTTGAGGCAATAGCCGCCGCACCATCGTTGTTGGCACCCATCCGATTCAACAAAGCCTTATCCTTGGGCAGCCTAAACATCCGTGGGGGAGGATTACCCGGCTGGCTGTGAAAGGTAACTGCCCCCAATTCCGCAAACCCAAAACCAAAACTCTTCCATATCCCCGCCGCCTGGGCATTTTTGTCAAAACCCGGTGCTAACCCCAAAGGATTGGGGAAGTCTAACCCCCACAGCCTTTGACGCAACAGGGGATAATCTCCACAAAAATTCCTTTCTAATTCCTTTATCAGCCACTTCGCCCAATATTTGTGCCTTTGCTTCCAAATCCCCTCCAATATCTTGATTACACTATTGTGTGCTCCCTCAGGATTCCTCTTTAGGGAAGCAAAAAAAATCGGATAAAATGGCCTAAGAATCTCTAACATGTTTCCTGTTTTTTCCCAGTTAAAAAACTTAAATAAACTTCAAGAAAAAGCAGCCTATTATTTAGTTTTGTTAAGGAAAAGTTAAAAAAATCTAAAAAAGAAAAAAGGGAAAAAAGATTAGAAATAACGAAATTACTTGTTTTTGGCGGAAAAATCCTTGATCCCCGGTGGGTAATAATAGAGAAAGAAGAAAAAGTTGAGGGGGTTTTCTCTGTAAAAATGATTGCCAGTAACGGTTGTCGGCTGCTTTGTCGTCATTGTCGCTTCTACTCGCCACAGGGAAGAAGGGGGGGAATGTGTTCTCAACTGGGGGTAATGGTGAAAGCAGACTGGAACTCCTGTTATTTTGCCTCTCCAGCCTTTGAACAAAAGGAGACCAAAATTCCCCATCTAGTTTTATTAGAAAAATCTTTCTCCTTGAGCTGTGTCACTCCAGCAGTACAATGGTCCCTGGAAACACACAAAACAGTCTCTAGTGAAAGACAAAATACCGGATAGTATTTGCCAAACATACACACCTAATTCATTGTGGTAAGATTAAAAAACAGTTTAAAAAAAAAAACAATAGGGGCTGGGAAAGAAATGAGGTTAGGGCAACCAGGGATAATTGCGGAAATTGGGGGGACGTTTTTCCAAAAAAGCCTGTTTCCCTTCATTCCCCTCTTCCGTCATATAGTAAAGAAGGGTCGCATTTCCCGCTAATTCCTGTAGGCCCACCTGTCCGTCACAATCAGCATTAAAGGCTGCCTTGAGACAGCGAATGGCAATGGGGCTTTTTTCCAGAATCTCCTTGGCCCATTTGATCCCCTCCTCCTCTAACTGTTCCACCGGCACCACCGCATTCACCAGCCCCATTTCTAGTGCCTGTTGGGCGTTGTATTGACGACACAAATACCATATCTCTCTAGCCTTTTTCTGTCCCACAATACGGGCTAGATAGCTAGCACCAAAACCCCCGTCAAAACTCCCCACCTTTGGCCCCGTTTGCCCAAAAATGGCATTGTCTGCCGCGATAGTTAGATCACAAATCACGTGTAGCACATGACCGCCGCCAATGGCATATCCTGCCACTAGGGCTATTACTACCTTGGGGATGCTCCGTATTAATCTTTGTAAATCCAAGACATTCAAACGGGGCACCCCCTCCTCGTCTAAATAACCACCCTTGCCACGGACGGATTGATCCCCCCCAGCACAAAAGGCATATTTCCCATCCGTGTGGGGGCCAGCACCAGTAAACAAAATTACCCCTATTTTCTGGTCTTCTCTGGCGTCACAAAAGGCATCATACAGTTCAACTATAGTCTTGGGTCGGAACGCATTACGCTTGTGAGGTCTGTTTATTACTATCTTGGCAATTCCTTCCCACTTGTAATACAAGATGTCTTCGTATTCCTTAACCTTCTGCCAGTCTACTGTCATGCAACTCCTACTTCTTAATTCTTTTTACTACCCATTGCCTAATTATAGTCTTTGGGGTTATGATTATCTTTCCCCGTGGCTGGAGTATTAAATTTTACAAACCGTTCTTGACAAAACGGGGAAAATAGTATAGAGAGCAAGGACAAAGACCATGAACAGTGGGCAATTGGTGGGGAAAGTATATCTAGTAGGGGCAGGACCAGGAGATCCAGGCCTTTTGACCGTCAAAGGAAAAACCCTCTTGGAAATGGCAGATGTGGTCATATATGATGCCTTGGTGAGTGCCGAGATATTAGCTCTGATTAATCCTAAGGCAGAGAAAATCAATGTGGGCAAAAGAAGAGGAAGACACTCTCTGTTACAAGAAGATATCACCCGACTGTTGGTGGAGAAGGCCCATCAACATGCTATTGTGGTACGGTTGAAAGGGGGAGATCCCTTCGTTTTTGGCCGGGGAGGCGAGGAAATGGCCGACTTGGTGGCCGCTGGGATCCCCGTAGAAGTAGTACCAGGTGTAACCTCGGGTATTGCTGCTCCGGCTTATGTAGGTATTCCAGTAACTCACCGTAACTATAGTTCTTCAGTGACCTTGATCACCGGCCACGAGGCGGCTGGAAAATACCGTCCACAGGTGAATTGGCAGGCTTTGGCTCAAGGGTCAGAAACATTGGTAGTTTATATGGGGCTACATAACTTGCCCCAGATTATAGCCCGGCTGAAAGAGGGAGGGTTAAAGGGAGATACGGAAATTGCCCTCATTCGTTGGGGCACCACCCCCCAACAGGAAGAGTTATACGGCTGTCTGGATGATATTGTCCAAAAGGTGCAAGATACGGGTTTTTCCGCACCAGCTATTGCCATAATTGGCCCAGTGGTTTCCCTTAGACACCAGTTAGCCCCTACCCGCCCAATGGTATATTAGTCTTCAAGTCTGTTGACTGAAGGAGGCAAAAACCAATGGCTGTAACCCCCTCTAATATGCCACCACTGGGCATGAAAGCGCCGGATTTCTCCCTCCCGGATGTCGTCTCTGGCAAAATGGTGTCCCTGTCCGACTTTTGCGGCTGTAAGGGTTTATTGGTAATGTTTATCTGCAAACATTGTCCTTTTGTTAGGCATGTGCAGGAGGAATTGGCTAGAATAGGGCGAGACTATGCTAACAGGAATCTGGGCATTGTGGCCATCAGCAGCAACGATGTGACTCAGTATCCTGAAGACTCCCCGGAAAACTTAAAACAGATGGCGGAAAGTCTTGGTTTTAACTTCCCCTTGTGTTATGACGAAACCCAAGAAGTGGCAAGGGCCTTCCAAGCCGCCTGCACCCCCGATTTCTTCCTGTTTGACGAGAATTTTCTTCTAGTCTACCGAGGACAATTAGACGACAGCCGCCCCAGTCTCGACATCCCTGTCACCGGCAAAGACTTACGAGAGGCTATTGATGCCCTTCTGGCTGGCAAACCCATTAATCCTGAACAAAAACCCAGTATCGGCTGTAATATCAAGTGGAAACAAACATAGCGTGAGAGGGAAAACAGTTTAAGAATTATGTCTTGCCGTAACTTTGGCTCAGCTTGGGATGATTAAATGGAATACCGAAGATGATACAAGGAAATCTCCGGTTGTCTATCCATGTCCTCATTGCTGGCAGATGCCCATAGGCGTTTACAAGAGGCGCTAAAATACGTCGCCGTTTCCGAGGACGCCATTGAACGTCTAAAATACCCTAAAATTAGTCTGACCGTGTCTATCCCCGTAAGGATGGACGATGGCAGCCTCAAAGTCTTCCAGGGATACCGTGTGCGCTACGACGACACCAGAGGACCTGGTAAGGGAGGAATACGCTTTCATCCAAACGTAACCCTAGATGAAATACAATCTCTGGCCTTCTGGATGACTTTTAAGTGTGCCCTGTTGAATCTCCCGTTTGGTGGGGCAAAAGGGGGTATTACTGTCAACCCTAAGGAATTGTCTAAGGCGGAATTGGAACGTCTCAGCCGGGGATACATAGAGGCTATTGCTGATTTTATCGGACCAGACAAGGATATACCTGCACCAGATGTCTACACCAACGAAATAATAATGGGGTGGATGATGGACCAGTATAACATCATCCGTCGTTGTATCTGTCCCGCAGTGATTACCGGCAAGCCCCTTAGCATGGGTGGTAGCAAGGGCAGAGACACCGCCACTGCTATGGGGGCCTTTTATGTCATTAGCAATATCCTTCCCCGCTTCGGCAAAACCCCCCCGCAAACCACCGTGGCTGTACAAGGCTTCGGCAACGCTGGCAGTGAAATAGCTGAACTCCTAGGCAGGGCCGGTTACAAGGTGGTGGCAGTAAGCGACTCCCGTGGCGGTATCTATTCCCCCCATGGACTAGATATCCCCAGTATCCGAGAGTACAAGCGTAAACACATGTCCCTCAAGGGAGTATATTGCCAAGAAAGTGTCTGTAGCATTGTAGAACACCAGGTGATCAGCAATGAGGAGTTGCTAACCCTGGACGTAGACGTCTTGATACCGGCAGCTTTAGAAAAACAGATTACAGAAAAAAATGCCCCCCAGGTGAGGGCCCGTTTTATCTTTGAGGTGGCTAACGGGCCTATTACGGCAGATGCTGACACCATCCTAGAAGGAAAGGGCGTTATTGTCTTCCCAGATATTCTTGTCAATGCCGGGGGGGTTACCGTTAGCTACTTGGAATGGGTACAAAACCGCTTGGGCTACTATTGGAGTCTAAGTGAAGTACAGAGTCGGCTCAGGGAAAAAATCCTAGAGGAAACTAATATGGTTTGGCAAATTCACCAGGAATTGGGTGTTTCCTTTCGCACCTCCGCCTACATCCATGCCCTCAACCGCCTAAATGAAGCCATGTCGGCCCGGGGGACCAGGGATTATTATATCTCTCAGTAGCATCCCCCTTTCATCCATATTGGGACTTTAATTTATCATCGTATTCATCGGCAAGGGAAGCAACTAAGGTAATAGCCCGAGAAATCTCCGACGGCGACAGCCCGTCTACTATTCTCTGGGTCAACAACACCACCTGGTCGTTGATTATGGCAAATTTGGTCTCAAAAGTGCCACTCCCATTCATCTCCAACAGCTGACGCATCAACTCGTTTTCCTTCTGCTTGGGGAAGGGCATTATAGCTGACCAGACTGTTAACAAATCTTCATCTTTCTCTCCGGTTAATTGTACAAACACTTCTACGCTGCCATACTGGAATCGCCACAGGTGACCATTCTCGTTTTTTTGAAACATGGCGCTGTCATTCTCCGCCAAGGTGGCAATTACTGCCTCTATTTGTTCCTTGTAACCTAAAGAGGCACCCGTTAATTCCTCGGTTTCCGTCGCCATTGCCTCACTGGTTTCTTGATTCACTTCTAATTCAGGATTGGTTGTCATAGTCTACCTCCTGGTATTTTGACTCGTCTTGGGATAATACCCCCATGATAGGACATTTAATTGCCACCACACCACAGGGGGTTTCCCCCCTTGGCAGCATTACCTTTGTGTTAGTTTGGTCAATACTCTGTTGGATCTTTCTACAAACTCTTTCATCCCCTCGGCATCAAACGCCCTTTGTGCCATCAGGGCCAAGTCGTAAACATATCTACACAGCAGATTTACCATCTCCTGACGAGATGACTCCCCTCCCGGTTGAATAATTGCCCCTTTATGCATTTGATATATATTTTCAATTAACGGATGGGCAGTATTGATAAGCAACACGTGTTCTTCCGGGAATTTCATCTCCTTTTGTTGCAAGAGAGCCGTCATCTCTTGGAAACGACGCATGGCCTCTGGCAGCAACACCATTGCCGGTGGGGTTTCCTCTTGATTGTCACTTTTAATGGCCTGGGTTTTTACATTAACCTTGGGCTTGTTGATAGCTTTTTCAAATAATTCCTTGATTTCTTGGGCACGGGTTTTGTTGGTTTTAGGGTCTACAATAGTAGAGGCCTTATCCTCTTCTATCAGACTGGCATCCAACTCCGCATCAACCCGTAGGAATTTTACATCCTTGTATTCTCTTTCTAAGAAGGGGATGAAGTAGTTGTTGTCAATAAACGAATCCATGTACAATACCTCAATCCCCTGTTTTTTGTATAAATCCAGATAAGTGGCTTGGGTTTCAGGGTTGGTGCAGTAGAATACCTTGTTTTTGTGTTTGTCTTTGTTTCTCTCTAGATACTCTTTGAGGGTAGTGTAGGGGTAATAAGTGTTGTCTTGCCATACATCTTCTTCCTTGTTATCCCCTGCTGGTGTTTCCTTTGGTGGTTCATAGGTGGTACGGAATATTATCAAATCCTCCACCTGTTTCTTGAATTTTTCGTCTTTTAGACTGCCATACTTGACAAAAGTGCCCACATCCTCCCAACAACGAATATATTCTCCCCTATTTTCGTTGTACAATGAACGGAGTTGATCTGCTATTTTTTTGCTAATAAAATCAGCTATTCTTCTCACAGTGCGGTGGTTAGTAAGGGCGCTACGAGAGACGTTCAGGGGAATATCTGGACTGTCAATTACCCCCCTCAAAGGCATCAAAAATTCAGGGATAATTTCCTCACAATTATCGCTAACAAACACCTGATTACAGAAGAGTTTTATTTGTCCTCTGGTAACATCTACATCAGGTCGGAGTTTGGGGAAATACAAAATCCCATTAAGTAAGAAGGGATAGTCTGTGCTTAAATGTACCCACAATAGGGGGTCTTCCTGGTAGGGGTAAAGATAACGATAGAATTCCAGATAGTCTTCCTTAGTGAGGTTTTGAGGAGACTCTTTCCATAATGCCCTTTGACGATTGAGCACCTGTCCATTCATTTTAATGGGCACCGGCACAAAGTCGGAGTATTTTTTCACTAGGTTTTTGATTCTAGCCTCTTCTAGATACTCTGTCTCCTCATCCATTAGGGTGAGAGTTACAGTAGTGCCTGGTGTAGTGCGCTCCGACTCACTTAACTCGAATTCTGGCGAACCATCACAACTCCAGTGTACCGCAGTGGCTCCCTCTTTGTAAGATAGGGTATCAATTTCCACCCTCTTTGCCACCATGAAGGCAGAATAAAATCCTAAGCCAAAATGCCCTATTAAATCATTTGGATTTTTCCCGTATTTAGCAATGAATTCTTCTGCACTGGAGAAGGCCACCTGGTTGATATATTTTTTCACTTCTTCTGCCGTCATGCCTATACCATTATCGCTGACGGCCAGAGTTTTATTCTGTTTGTCAATGGTGATTGTAATCTCTGGTTCGGGCAAATCTTTGGTTATATCTCCCGCTAGAGAGGCCATTTTCGCCTTGGTGATGGCATCCACAGCATTAGAAATTAATTCTCTCAAGAAGATTTCATGGTCGGTATAAAGGGATTTTTTGATAATAGGAAATATGTTCTCAGTGTGGATAGTGATATTCCCTTTCTCTAGGAGCTTATTCATAGGCTCAATCCAAGTTTACAGGTATAATTGACGGCATTTAGAGTTAGTTTTTACCCCTATTGTTCATCTTGTCACAAATAATTTTCCCAGATCAAGATGTGGTTTCCCGAATAGGAGAGGAAGTGATATAATGTGGGTCTGCACTGCAATTATCTATTGTATATAGTTCTATAGTTCTAGTTATCAAACATGGCAACACTAGAAAGAATGCCGGGGAAAATGCCTCTTACCCCCATTTTTAATCCCAATGGCGACGATCGCATCGAAAATAGGAGAATTTGGTTCGGCAATACTACCAATTTAATGCAACTGAATGACGTACGCTATAGTTGGGCAATAGGATTGTATCAACAGATGCGGGAGAATTTTTGGATTCCCCAGAAATTGGATATTACTCAAGATGTGACAGATTACTGGAATTTGACAAAAGACGAAAGACGCGCCTATGAAGGCATTTTGTCTTATTTAACCTTTTTGGACTCAATACAAACTTGCAATATTCCTCACCTGAAAAGTTCAATAACAGCCCCGGAAGTTAGCCTGTGTATGGCTGAACAAATATCTCAAGAAGGGATGCACAATCATGCATATCAGTACATAATTGAGACAGTTATTCCTAGTGAAAAAAGAGACAAAGTTTATGACTTTTGGCGGACGGATAAAGTGCTGGCTCAAAGATGTGAATTTATTGCGGGAATGTATCAAAAATACCTGGATGATCCCACCCCAGAAAATTATTTCATCGCCTTGGTGGCTGATTATTTATTGGAGGGATTGTACTTCTACAATGGCTTTATTTTCTTCTACAATCTGGCGGCTAGAATGTTAATGCCAGGTAGCGCCGACATTTTTAGAATGATAAATAGAGACGAATTGTCTCATGTGCGATTGTATCAGCGACTAATCCCAGAAGCCATGCAGGTTTTCCCCCATTCTAAGGAACAAATATACGAAATGTTCGACCAGGCTGTAAAACATGAATGTCGCTGGACAAACCATATAATTGGCAATAACATTTTGGGGATAACGGACAACAGTACCGAACGTTATACCAAATATCTTGCTAATATTAGGTTAAAGTCTATTGGACTAGAACCAATTTATAAAGGGGAAGAATACCAAAAAAGTCCCTATACTCATCTGGAAAAATTCTCCGATACCAAAAAAGAGGGTAACACCAAAGCCAATTTCTTCGAGGCTAGTGTTACCAGCTATGTCATGTCTTCAGGGATTACCGGTTGGGAGGAAATTTAACAAGCTAGTATAAGTAATTGTTATGGCGGAGAGAAAGAGAACGATCCCCGAAATCAATGACAAGATTCTCCAGGGCAAGGTAAGGGTTTGGACCGTGGAAGAATTGAAGAATAACGTCAAGAAATTGGGTATAAGGGAAACTTATGAACAAGTGGATGTAATCTGTACTGGCACCTTTGAGCCCATGGAGTCGTCGGGGGCGTTTCTCAACCTGGGACATACAGATCCTCCCATAAAAATCCGCCAATGCTGGTTGGATGGAGTTCCCGCCTATGCTGGCCTGGGGGCGGTGGATTTGTATCTGGGGGCTACCGCTGTGTCAGAAGTGGGAGAGGGGGAAAACAGTGGCCCTTTGTCTTTTTCCCCAAAACCCCCCCCAAACCCTGTGGAAAGAGGTGGTGGCCATGTCATTGAAAGTCTGGTAGCGGGGGAGTCAGTCACCGTCAAGGCCATTGGTCATGTTACCGATTGTTACCCCCGTGCTACCTTTGAGGGGGTTATCACCAAGGACACAATAAATCAGTTTTACTTATACAATCCTAGGAATTTATATCAAAATTTTATTGTGGGCGTGAATGGAGGCGACAGGACTCTCTACACCTATTTAGGCCCTCTATTGCCTCGTTTGGGCAATGCCGTCTATTCCTGCACTGGGGCTTTATCCCCCTTGTTAAATGATCCCTATCTGGAAGTGGTGGGTGTCGGCAGCAAGGTTTTCTTGGGGGGTGCAGAAGGGATGATTGTCTGGGAGGGCACACAACATTTTCCTTCCCAGAAGAGGAGTCCTAATGGCACTCCCATTGGCCCAGGAGCCACCGTGGCTTTAATAGGGGATGCCAAAAAGATGAGTAGACAGTGGGTGAGGGGGTGTTACTTCAAAAATTATGGTCCATCTTTGATGCTGGGGGTTGGTATTCCCTTGCCGGTGTTAAACGAAAAGGTTATTGAATACTGTGCCGTGGAGGATAAGGATATCCTTGCTCCCGTGGTGGACTTCTCCATCCCTCGTCGGGTGCGCCCTAGTTTTGGTTTGGTTAGCTATGCCCAGCTAAAACAGGGGAAAATCAAAATCGAGGGGCAAATCGTTCGCGTTGCGCCCCTTGCCAGCCTCTATCTTTCCCGTCAGGTGGCAGAGACTCTTAAACAGTTAATTATGGAGGGCAAATTCATTCTTACCGAGCCTGTTGCACCCCTTCCTAAAGAAAGGACCTTTATCTCCCAAGACGGCGTTATTTAGGAGGAGCTTAATAAATGTTACAAACTGTGTTTTGTTGCCAATATGAATGTTGTCATTGGACAAGATGCTCCCCTTGATGTAGGGTGTAGGGGATAGGATTTGGGGGTATATAGCAATATGCCCTTGCTGGGGGAGAAAAAGAGGGCAACATTGTGTTATTCTCTTCAATGGGTACACATAGCAGGATAAGTAGTGTTTGTTTATCGGAGAATTATTCGATTTGCAGACACAGATGCGGCAGGGGTTGTCTACTTCGCTAGTCTACTAGCTATTTGCCATGAAGCCTATGAGGAAATGCTGCGACAGGCTGGGATAAAACTGGATTATTTCTTCGGCAATGAGAATCTGGCTATTCCAATAATCCACGCGGAAATAGACTTCTTTAAACCCCTGTTTGTAGGAGATTTAATTACCATCAAAACCCGGTTTAATCGGGTGAGTGAAAAGGTGTTTGAAATTAAATACTTTGTGGAGAAAGAAACAGAAGAAGTTGCCGTTGCCTTAACCCGTCATATAGGCATTCAACCCCAGACTCGTGAAACTGTAAAAATACCCGATTTCATCCTGGAAATTGGCAATAAAATAAACGGCAACTGTTAGTTTTACCTCCACGGGGAAGACAAAACAAAAAATCCCAAGACTATTGAGCCAATTTTAGGCCAATTTAGTAGCAAAACCCTTGGCTTTTTTCTTGTTTACTGATGGGGTTTTGGGCAATTCCCCAGTCTCCAGCCAATGAAGATGTTGCGGCAATAGTTCCTTGAGATTATAATTCCTTACAATAGTCTCTCTCGCCCTTTCCTTGATTTTAACCATCAAGTCAGGATTATCTAAGGCATACTCCACTTTATCGGCAATCTTGTTGGGCTCAAAAAATGGCACTAACAGGCCATTGTAATTGTCAACGATAACCTCCCTCACCGGCGGAGTGTCCGAGCCTATTATCACGCAACCCGTCGCCATGGCCTCCATCATAGACCAGGATAACACAAAGGGACGAGTCAAGTATATGTGGGCAGAAGAATTCTGTATTACTTTCAAGTATTCGTCATAGGACAAACGACCAGTAAAATGTACTCGGCTAAGATCTAAAGGAACCTTCTTTAACATTATATCCAGATAGGTCTGACCTTCAGGTGGTTGTTTGCCATAAGCCACCCTATTTTCCCCCACAACCACAAAATGAGTATGAGGACGTCTTTTCTGTAAAATACCAATGGTTTCTATTAGTTGCGGAAACCCCCGGTAGGGCTCCATCCCTCGAGCTACGTATGTAACTATCTCTGATACGTGGCTGAGATCTAGATTTATCCTAGGGAGAATTAGTTTATTTTCTGGATTAGGTTTGAAGTAGTCTGTATCTATGCCGTCATGGAGGACAGTAATTTTAGAATGATATTCTGGGGGGAATTGTTGTTTCTGCCAGTGGGTGGGAGACAAACCAGCCTCACAGGTGTATAAGTCGATGAGGATGCTACTGTTTTTCACCCTTATTCTAGCTTCATCATCGGCTGTAAGGGGCTCATTTGGGTCAAAATCGGCATCCGACCCATGTGCTCTATAAAACCATTCAAAGTAACATACAAATCGCGCCTTGGGAAACAAGTCTTTCATAAACAGTGTTGCCCCCCATCCAGAATGACCGTATATAATGTCGGGGTAAAACCCCTTCTGTTTCAAAGCCTGTAATGCCCTGTATACTGCCTGTCCTTCTAAAACCTGACCTTCTAGTGGTTTGACGTAGTGATGGGTGGAAGGGTGGGGTTGTCTCGCCGGCTGGTATAGAATTTTCCTAACCCCCTCTATTTCCCCTTCCTTTCGTTTGGTGGCAAAAAAGACATTGTAATTAGTGTCTTTCCCTAAATGTACTGCCAAATGACGAAATTGTGCCGGAAAATTGGGATGAATAAACAAAATCGTCTTTTTCTTTGATGACATCCCTTCCCTCCTTTTCATTACAGTCCTCCATTATAAAAGACCCAATAATTTTAGGCTTTGTCTTAAACAAAGATAATAGGGAATGCTATAGAGGAAAATGCATTTTTCGGATAAGATGGAGTTATAACAGGAATATTGGGAGAATTTGCATGTAGGCGGGGCTAACAAATATGGAACTAATTATTTGTTTAACCGTGGTGTTGTCGGTATTTCTGGTATTGGTGGTGGGAATAATAGGCTTGATAAATGCACCAACCCCCGTATTGTTGGTAATTCTGGCTGCTGGATTGCTTCTTACCCAAAAATCCATTGATAGTGTAACTGCCGGCGAGGATATCCTAATCAAAGAGGAGGATAAGAATAGGATAGAACAAGTACAGACACAGTCAGGCAATTTGGGAGGCAAGTCTACACTGATTTACCGTGGCATCAATTATAATAATGGTGTAAGGGGGAATAGAAGAGTGGCACAGTTTAAAGGGTTGCAGTATAGGGGAGTAAAAATAAAGACTAACACCCCCCGGGATGAAGTGGTGTGACTAGCCGGATTGTTTTTGGGTGGCTTGTTGGGTCAGTTTTTGTAAGAATTCCTCCGTGAGACGGTAAAATGCCTTTGAGGCGTTACAGTCAGGGGTGATAATAGTAACCGGAATAGAAGCATCTACCGCTTTGGCTACATTTACATCCATAGGGATTTCCGTGAGAAAGATTTTCTCTGGGGGGAAGTCTTGTTTTATTCTTCTTTTTACCTGTTCGTAATACTTAGCGTATCGCCCGAATAATCCACTCTGAGAAAGGATGAAGACAATACCTAACAGTTGGAGTTTGAGGGAATGGTTATCCTGATGGCTTTCTCTCAGTTTTCTCACCCTTCTTTCTAACAACTGGATACCCACTAGGGAGAGAAATTCTGGCCTTGCTGGTAGAATATAAAAATCACTGGCAGCTAGGGCACTACGGGTTAGAATATTATAGCCAGGTGCACAGTCTAGAATGATAAAATCATAATTGGCTACTACAGGTTTAAGAATATCCTGCAGCAATAGACTCTCAAAATTATTCCAAACCCCCTCAAAGTCACTTGCTTTATTCTCCTGAATGGCTTGTTGGTGTAATTTTTCGGAGATAAGATACTCGTCATACAATTCAATATCCCCTGGCAAAAGGTGTAGTTGACTCAAATTGGAAAGAGGGGATATGATAAGGTCTGTGGTGGGGAGTTTACTATGGAGGTTAGATGTGACTGCTAAATCAAGCAGGTAGCTGAGGGTTTTTCTGTTTTTGCGTAGTTTGCCAAACTCATGAGGTGGTAGAAGACTTAAAGTGGCACTAATCTGGCTGTCTAAATCCAATACCAGAACCTTTTTATTATACGCTTTAGCTAGACAAGCGGCTAAATTGACGGTGAGGGTAGTTTTTCCCACCCCTCCTTTCATGTTTACTGTACTAATAATATATCCCATATACGTACTAATCAATGTCTACAGGTGAATAACAGAGTCTTGTAACCATTCAATATAGGATTGGCTGCCATCTACTAGTGGCAAAGCGATGATTTCTGGGGTTTGATAGGAATGTAGGCTTTTGATTTTTTCTGCTAGCTGGGGGAATAGTTTTAAATTGGTTTTGATTACCAACTGCCATTCCCTATCTTCACACACTTCCCCTTGCCAACGGTAGATGGAGTGAATAGGGAAAATATTAACACAGGCTGCCAATTTTTCCGACACCAAAATCCTGGCAATGTTTTTAGCCTCTTCTTCACTATTGGTTGTAACCAAAATCACACCACAATCCTTGACAGTCATAAACCTCTTGGCTTTTATTACACTCGCGGGGTTTATAAGTTTATCCAGAGAATCCTTGTAATATGGATTTCCCTTCAAATCAAAATCCCCACAAGGACACCATTATACCCGTTTAATCCCTCAATATGTCTTTTTATAGGCAAATGGATGTTTTTTGCCTTGTTTACCTGACTCTTTACCCTTTCACCACAAAGTCCATACCCCGTGTGTCTTTTTTTTCTGTTGCTTTTATCTTTATACCCACAGCTACTATATCTCTGTGACGTGTATGCCGGGTTTATCTCTACTATCTTTATCCCCTAGATTTTTTCCTTCGTTTTGTATTATTCCCTATCATCTATCTTCTAATGGTTTCTGTAGGTTTTTATTGGCCCGTCTATGTATCCCTTATTCCCCGGTATTTTACTGCAATAGTTGATTATCACCATACATGCTTATTATCTCCAAATTTAAGACTTATAGCCATAGAATACCTCAACATATCTGTACTCCTACTATATCCCTTTGTCCTCCTCTTAACCTACTGTTTTTATCTATTAACATAGAGGGTATAGCTTCGTTGTTATTTATTTCCCCATAGGTCCCAACCACATGTCTATACCCCTCTATCCATTCTTTATAAACTTTATAGTAGATGTTTTAATACATAAATACTAGGGAAAATTTTTCATAAGGCTCTAAAAAAGTCTTCCCATTTCTATCCCCCACCTCAAAAACTGTTTTTTCTCTTCCATCTTTAAACTTTACTGCATTCCAGATGTGTACAGATTTTCTTTTCTCCCCTTTCCTTGCTTTAACGTAAGTCCACACCTCGTCAAAAGACATGTATTCCACCTTTTCTTACCCTAACCCATTAGTCATTTTTTTAAACTATTTTCTTCTTTTTGAATTAACCTTTTAACTTCCCTGTATATCCAACAGGAGATAGGGCCTTTTGGTATGGGAGTTATTCCATTTATGGCGGATATAGTTATAAACCTTCAGCCACTTTTAGGAATTGAATTTTTTTTGATTTTGAGTGAGATGTCCTTGAGGATTCTAATGTAAAAGTTTTTCCCCATTGCCAAAGTAATTTTCGTTTACCGGAGGGTTGAACACTATTTTAACCCATTCAACACAACGGTTAGAACCACAAATGGCGTATTATGTCATGTCTGTATTTTCTTGGTATGCCTTGTTTTTTTCTCCATGGGCCTACTAAACGACCGATTTTGTGTTCCTACTTTCGCCTTTTAACTGCATTTTTAAATTTAAAACTGAACTTTTTTGCTGTTTTTTGTATCTCTTGAAAACCCATTTATCCCCGGCATTTTTTTCTAATATTCCGCAACGATGCTCCCATATTTACTATTGTTTTCTTTCCCCAAAGCCTTGTCACTTTTTTGGGGATTACCATTCATTTTTGTCTCCGGATAAGGCAATGGTCTACCATTTATTCTCCTATTTCAACCTTGAGACAAATTTGTTTAAATATCTTCTAGATGTAGGAGACAAAACTATCCAAACCCCGCCGGCACTGACAGAGGTGTTTGATTTTAGGAATTTTAGTTTTAGAAGTTTGTTGAAATTTCCGTGTATACTGTGGCTATATTTATGTCCTCTCTAGGAAGAGGTTTAACCTGTGGTACTCTTATAATGTCACTCTTATACTGTCTGGGAGGAATAGATGTAGGCCTATATTATATCTCCCATCTGTTATTACCCGAAGGAAGAGTTTTTATACCTTTCTTTTGGCGTTAAACCGTGGAATTTTGTAGAGAAAATAGAAAATATAAAAAAACGCCACGCGGGTATTTATAATCATAAACCATTGTAAAAGTCCTGTGTCAAGTCCTCATGTTTTTGATTGTTTATAGTTTTCTCCCAAAACAATTCCAGTCTCTAATAAAAGTTGCGTCAGATTGGGCATCTTTTCTTTCCCTTCTTGAATTGCCATACCCCCCTATAAATAGGCCCTACCTTTTGGCTATTGGGACAGTCCTGCCCGACAATTGTACTATAGACATCCATAAAAATCAATAATTCCTCCATAGCACCAAATACTAGTCGCCAATACCATTGACTAGAGACAAGGAAAGCATCATGGGGAATGTAAAGAAAAAAGTAGTCGTAGTAACGGGGATTAGTATCATCTCCTGTCTAGGCAACACAAAACAGACATGGGAAGGTATTATTCAGGGTAAGTCGGGGATTAGAATGCATCAACCCTTTTCTTGTTTCCCGCCTCTGCCTCTGGGGATGATTAACCCTAAACCCACCCCCATTGAAGACTTAACAGTAAGTCTGATTGAACAACTGTGCCAAGATGCCCTCCTCAGTATACCCCAAAAAGAGATAGCAGTGGTAATTGGGTCTAGTAGAGGCTGTCAGAGTAATTGGGAATTATTCCTCCGGCAGTCTATTCACCCCTCCAACTGGTTAAATACCCTCCCCTGTCAGCCAGCCATAATCACTGCTAAGTATCTCCAGAGTGAAGGAGTAGTATTATCTCCCGCCAATGCTTGTGCTACAGGCCTAGTTGCTATTGCCCAGGGATACGAATTAATTCAACAAAATATATGTGATAAAGTTGTAGTAGGAGGGCTGGATAGTGCGATTACGCCGTTAACCATTGCAGGGTTTATCCAGATGAAGGCGATGTCCGGGAGGGGGTGTTATCCCTTTGCCAAAAAACGGGATGGGTTTGTATTGGCAGAGGGAGGTGCCATGTTACTATTGGAATCATTGGAGGAAGCGGAAAAACGTGGTGCAAAGATTTATGGGCGTATTTACAGTTGGGGCATTTCCTGTGACGCACAGCAATTGACTGCGCCTGCGGCTGACGGTATTACTGCCACCAGAATGATAGAAGACTGTTTACGACGCAGTGGCATTTCCCCTTCTGATATTGATTATATCCACGCCCACGGCACTGGTACTGTCCTCAACGATGAGAGGGAAGCTAAGATCATTCAATCTCTTTTCCCCCACAGTTTTGTAAGTTCTACTAAGTGCTACACAGGGCATACACTAGGAGGGGCAGGCGCCATTACTACAGCCTTGAATTTTTTGGCGTTACAAAAACAGTTATTACTACCCCAAACAGCAGAGATGGAGTTGGAGTTTCCCCTCAACTTTGTAACCCAGCCACGCCTACTCCCCCTGAGAATAATGTTAAGCCTAGCCTTTGGTTTTGGTGGTCAAAATGCAGTAGTAGTAATGGGGCGTCTTTAGTGCTAATCTTAGGGGAAAAGTTAATCCATTTTTACAGTTATGATTATCACTAATCCCGGATTATTGTCTGATGCCCGTTTTGAAGTCAAATACCTAGACAACTACCAGGCAGATGCCAGGGAGGGGGAAGATGTTATTAGGGGTTTAACCTCCTCCCCCAAGACTTTACCCCCCAAGTATTTCTATGATAGTAGGGGTTCGGAATTATTTGAACGGATTTGTGAATTGCCAGAGTATTATTTAACACGCACAGAGACTGCTATTCTAGTCTCTGTTTGTGAGGAGATTGCTTCTATTACCGGGTTATGTGAGTTAGTGGAATTAGGTAGTGGCAATTCCCAAAAAACCCGTTTACTACTATCAGCTTATGAGAATTTGGGCAAACCCTGGCGTTATATCCCTATTGACGTTAGCAGGGACACTCTTTACAATAGTGCCCTTAAATTGTTTCACGATTATCCCCTTTTGTCCATTCTAGGCTTAGTGGGTACTTATGAACAAGCCCTATTACAGTTGCCTTCTCCCTGGCATAGGAGAATGCTAATTTTTTTGGGGAGTACATTAGGCAATTTTACCCCAGAAGAGACTGAAGAGTTTTTTGGCTTAGTGAGGCAAGTTTTAAATCCTGGTGATTATTTCCTTTTGGGTATTGACTTACAAAAACCCATAGACATCGTAGAAAAAGCCTACAATGACAGTCAGGGTATTACTGCTGCCTTCAATTTGAATATTCTTTCCCATCTCAACTGGCGTTTTGAAGGCAATTTTAATTTAGCTCTGTTTGAACATCAGGCAATCTATAACCCTGAAAAACACCAAATAGAAATGTATTTACAAGCGGTAAAAGCTCACACGGTGGTCCTAAATAAACTAGATTTAGAAATAGCATTTAAAGGGGGAGATAGAATACTGACGGAAATTTCCCGCAAATTTGACCTTCAAAATATAATGGCTACTCTGGGGAAATATGACTTGAAGACAGTAAAATACTGGACAGACAAAAACCAATGGTTTGCCTTGATTCTGACTCAAATAAATACCACCAATTTATGTTAGAATTTCCCTCGATGTAAGGCTGTAATAAACATCTATTTTCTCCTCATTATGAACAACCCCCAGGAAAACAACAAATCCAACCCCTCACCAGCCGAGACAAAAATAACCCCCCTACGCTGTTTTATAGGGGGTAGCATTGCCGGCGGTATAGGTTTTGCCTCCTTCCATTTGACTAAGGCAGTGGTTTTTACCTATGCCAACACCCCTATCACCTTCTCCAATCCCCTCGCTGTCAATATTGCCGCCACCGTTAGGACTTTAGTTATTGGTATTACCATGCTTGCTACCTTTGTATTCTCCCTGGTGGCTGTAGGCTTAACTCTCTTGGGATTCAAACTAATCCTGGATTCCCTCAAGGGCAATCCCTCCCCTTAGTCAATACTTAGTTGTTTTTCCTTAAGTGTTGAGGAACTATATGCTGTAATGGGCAAGAGTGGGACATTCTGTTTGAACTTATTTTTGCCTCTTACAAACCCCATACCTCTTGACTACTTAGTTACATGCTCTTAAGGATTAGCCAGGGATTTGTGGGGTGCCATGGGCAAAATATGTATTTTATTTAAAGTTATTATTTGCTCTTTACAAAATCTTTAAATTGTCACTTAATAAAATCTTGATACTAGGATTGGTGACACTTTTGAGGTTTCTGTTTTAAAATTTAGGATAGAGGAAATAAATATTATTTAGTTTTTTGTCACAATATATTCTTCTTTTTCTGAACAAAAAAAATAAATCCCCGTGGCCCTAAGGTCTAGATCCATGTTTGCAGTCTTCGTGAATGATACTCATAACACCGACAAGTGGTCGAATCCTAACCTCGCTCCCCTTGTGGGATATAATGAGACAGTACACCCCTCCGTCTACTCTTTCTGGAAGAGGGTAATAGATATTGTAGGTGCTTTGATTGGCCTGTCGATTACGGCTATTATTTTCCTGCCTGTGGCAATAGCCATTAAATTGGATAGTGAAGGCCCAATTTTTTATAGTCAGATTCGCTGTGGCTTGAATGGGAAACCCTTTCGCATCTGGAAATTCCGTAGCATGTATAAGGATGCCGACAAGAAAAAACACCTAGTGGAAAATAGGGTGAGGGGACATATATTCAAAAATGAAAATGATCCCAGAATTACAAGAGTCGGTAGATTCCTACGGAAAACCAGTATAGACGAATTTCCACAATTTTGGAATGTCTTGATAGGGGATATGAGTTTGGTTGGGACTCGTCCTCCCATTCCTGATGAGGTAGCATATTATAATGCAAGACACTGGTCGCGTCTACGGGTTAAACCTGGTATCACTGGTGAGTGGCAGGCAAAAGGACGTTCATCTATCACCGATTTTGAGAAAATTGTAGACATGGACTTAGAATATCAAAGAAAATGGTCAGTCTGGTACGATTTATACCTGATTCTCCTCACGATTAAAGCAGTATTCCAAGGCAAGGGTGCTTGTTAAAAAATAACTCTTAAAACTGGCATAAAAATTACCAAAACACACCCCCCTGAGGTCAAAATAAAGGAGAGAAAATGGCCTCTATTTTTTTGCCCTTTTATTCTATAACCTTAAAACAACACAACACAGTTTTATTTTAGGCTAATATTATTATTGAGTGTATCCATTTTTCACCTGATCTTCTATTAGTTGCCACAGGTGATTTATTCTCTCTATAGCCTCTGCGGTAGAGATTTTACCATTACTATGTAATCCGGCTATATACTCCACTTTTAGAGAAAAAAGTCGCAAATTTTCTCCTAGGCTATTTTTTTGGCTTATTTTTTTTGACTGGCAGTCTTCTGAATGTCTTTTCATGGGATGAAACTTCCCTTTTCCTCAACAAAATATGGACAATGCCCTATACTAATCTATATTAACCCTATCTTAACCTTAATTTAAGGTGCTGTTAAAGAAAGGATAACAAAAAGGTGGAAGGGAGGAAATGCTACGAGTGGGGATGGCGGTGAGAGTGAAAAACCCAGAATATGCTAGGGGATTGGTAGGTTATCTAGTCATGCAGGAATCTCCCTCCCGTTGGCTAGTAAGAGTGGTTATTCCCTCTAGTATCCCAGAAGAGATAATTTTATCTTTGGAAGAGTCGGACTTTGAGGTAATACAGGAAAATAGTCTTTAGCTGCACCCCCTTCTAAAAATTCATCCAAAAGCAAATAAAATCATGTTAGACTGTTAAATGGTCTGTTTTTTGACAAAAAAGTCGTCGAGGTCGAGAAAAGGGGATTTATCCATGAATAAAAAAAATCCAGCAGACAATTATAGTGCAGAACAAATACAGGTATTGGAAGGATTAGAGCCTGTCAGAAAGCGCCCGGGGATGTATATTGGTTCTACTGGGATAAGAGGTTTACACCATCTAGTATATGAGGTAGTAGATAACTCCATCGATGAGGCTTTGGCCGGTTATTGTACCAATATTGATGTATCCTTGAACGAAGACGGGTCAGTAACGGTGGTAGACAATGGGAGGGGTATCCCCACAGACATTCACCCACGTACAGGTAAATCCGCACTAGAAACAGTTTTAACTGTATTACATGCGGGGGGTAAATTTGGTGGCGGGGGTTATAAGGTTTCTGGTGGCTTGCATGGGGTAGGAATTTCTGTTGTCAATGCCTTGTCTGCCTGGGTGGAGGTGACAGTATGGCGTGATGGGAAAGTGTATACCCAGCGTTTTGAAAGAGGAAAGCCGGTTACTGAATTGATTACTAGAGACAATGATACCAATCATCCCCGCGGCACCTCCGTTACTTTTCTCCCCGACGCGGAAATTTTTACAGAAACCACCCAGTTCGATTATAACACCATTGCCACCCGTCTTAGGGAATTAGCCTATCTCAACGCCGGTGTTAGTATTACTTTCACTGACAAACGAGTTCAGCCCCCTAGGGTAGAAACCTATTGTTATCAAGGGGGTATTAAAGAATATGTCGCCTACATGACACAAGACAAGGAGTTGCTACATGATGACATCATATACATTACGGGGGAGAAAAATGGTGTCCAGGTGGAGGTGGCTTTGCAGTGGTGTGTAGACTCTTATAGTGACACTATTCTAGGCTTTGCTAATAATATCCGCACTGTAGACGGAGGCACACATTTAGAGGGTTTAAAAACCGTTTTAACCCGTACTCTTAATAATATAGCCCGTAGGAGAAATAAACTTAAAGAAAATGAGCCTAATTTGGCGGGAGAGAATGTCAGAGAGGGATTAACGGCGGTAATCTCTGTAAAAGTGCCTAATCCTGAATTTGAGGGGCAAACTAAGACTAAATTGGGCAATTCTGAGGTGAGAGGCATAGTCGACTCATTAGTGGGAGAGGCTTTAAGTGAATATTTGGAATTCCATCCTCAAGTGGCCGATAGTATTATAGAAAAGGCAATTCAGGCATACAAGGCGGCAGAGGCAGCAAGACGCGCGCGGGAATTAGTTAGACGCAAATCGGTTTTGGAGTCTTCCCCCCTACCTGGCAAATTAGCAGATTGTAGTTCAAAAGATCCAGCAGAATCGGAGATTTTTCTTGTAGAAGGGGATAGTGCAGGCGGTAGTGCAAAGCAGGGAAGAGATAGACGTTTCCAGGCAGTCTTGCCATTGAGGGGTAAAATTTTGAATATAGAAAAGACTGACGATGCCAAAATCTATAAAAATGCCGAAATTCAGTCTCTCATTGCCGCCTTGGGTTTGGGGATTAAGGGAGACGAATTTGACCCCTCCCAGTTGCGTTATCATAGGATTGTTATCATGTCCGTTGCCGGCGATGAAACTACCCTAGTAAAAGACAATTATGGCAATATCCAGTTAGTTACAGTCGGGGGGTTTATCGATGACTGTGTGGAAGGCAGACGTAACCCCACAGACTATCAGGTATTGTGTTTTGACTTGAAGACTAATTTAACTCGTTTTCGCCCCCTTGCTGCCGTTATCCGTCATCCCCATCACGGAAAAATTTATCAGCTCACTACTCGTTATAATCGTTCAGTAAAGGTAACATCTTCTCATAGTGTCTTTGTATATGAAGATGGCAAAGTAAAACTGAAAAAGGGGAATGAGGTGAAAGTAGGCGACTGGCTGGTAGTCTCCCGTCGTTTGCCTTCCTGTCATACCCCCTCTACTCCCATTGACTTGTTACAGCTGTTTTCCCAGGCAGGCTTTACTGATAGTTTTTACCTTCGTGGTAGGGGATTGTCTGAAATTTTTCGCCGAAGGGTAACTGTTTGGGTAGATGCCGAGTCTTTGAGGGTGTCTTTAGATGATTGCCAGTGGGAGAAATTAGTGACACTGAGGAAGGTAAGGGGTATCACTGAAAGAGAATTGGCTACTGTTTGTGGGTTAACAGATGAAAGAGAAATCAACCGCTGGGAAAAAGGGTTAACAAAACCCAGTTTACTCTCCTTCCTGAACTATATTACTACTATTGGTGCCAGTGACAGTGTTGTCTACGGTGGTGGAAATGTAAATATTCTTCGCCAACACAACAGTAGGGAAAATACCAAACGGGAATATGACAATACTGATTGTTTTCCCCTTAGTAGTTTTACTCTCCAAGATTTGATGACTATAGGGGAAGAGGTGAAAATTGTCTCCTTTGCATCCCCGAAAGAGGAATTTGACCGTTTTCTTCCCATCACCCGGGAGTTAGTATGGTTTTTGGGATGGTGTCTTGGGGGTGTTGTTACTGACAAGACTAATAGCAGGGTTGACTTGTTTATAGAAAGAGGGAAAGAGAATTTCCTTGAAAAATTAATCACGTCGATTGTGAAGGTTTTTGGTAATACTCCCACTACCACCACCACTGCCACGGGGAAGAGGTTGTGGTTTAAAAGTCTCTTGGCATCTTCCCTGTTACAGGCATGGGGGATGACTAAACCTCCCTCTCAAAAGTCTTTGCCTAATTTGGTTTTTACCCTCCCTCAAGAGTTACAATATGAGTTTTTGCAAGCTTATTTCTTGGCTGATGGCTTTATCCATAACAACAGTCTCCTGTTTATTACCCCCTCTCACTGGTTGAAGGAGGGGTTATTATATCTTCTCTTACAGTTGGGTGTCATTGCAGACAATTACCATTCTTCCTCCGGTTATGTTATCAGCATCAGCGGCAAGTCACAATTGGAAAAATGTAGGCATATATGGCAACTCCATCCCCATAGTCAACAGTTGCAGAAGTATCTTACTAGTGGTGACGAGGCGGAGGAAGTAGAGTGTGTTGCTATCAGTGATGACTTGATGGGGTTGAGGGTAATTGCTAACCAAGAAGTAGATTTACAAGGGGATTATGTTTATGACTTCTCTGTGAGAGAAGATGAGAATTTCCTTTGTGGCACCGGAGCTGTAGCTTGTCATAATACTGATGCAGATGTAGATGGGGCTCATATACGCACACTTCTACTAACCTTCTTCTATCGTTACCAGCGGGAGTTAGTGGAACAGGGTTACATTTATATTGCTTGCCCGCCGTTGTATAAGATAGAAAGGGGGAAGAACTACTATTACTGTTATAATGAGAGAGAATTGCAAGAAAGGATTGCCTCCTTTGGCCCCAATGCTAATTATACCATTCAGAGATTTAAGGGGTTAGGGGAGATGATGCCGGAGCAGTTGTGGGAGACTACCATGAATCCGGAAACTCGTATTTTAAAAAGGGTAGAGATTGAGGATGCTGCTGAGGCCGATCGTATTTTTACCATTTTAATGGGGGACCGAGTTGGACCCCGCAGGGAGTTTATTGAAACCTATGGTCCCAAGTTGAATATTACCGATTTGGATGTATAATCAATAGGGTGGGCTCAGACCCACCCAAAAATCCCTCTAGACTTATTATTGGCCTTTTATCTGTAACTATATTACTGCTATTGGTGCCAGTGACAGTGTTGTCTGGGGTGGTGGAAATATAAATATTCTTCGCCAACACAACAGTAGGGAAAATACCAAACGGGAATATGACAATACTGATTGTTTTCCTCTTAGCAGTTTTACTCTCCAAGATTTGATGACTATAGAGGAAGAGGTGAAAATTGTCTCCTTTGCATCCCCGAAAGAGGAATTTGACCGTTTTCTTCCCATCACCTGGGAGTTAGTATGGTTTTTGGGATGGTGTCTTGGGGGTGTTGTTACTGACAAGACTAATGGCAGGGTTGACTTGTTTATAGAAAGGGGAAAAGAGAATTTCCTTGAAAAATTAATTGCGTCGATGGTGAGGGTTTTTGGTAATACTCCCACTACCACCACCACTGCCACGGGGAAGAGGTTGTGGTTTAAAAGTCTCTTGGCATCTTCCCTGTTA
>DVEF01000019.1 GCA_015295805.1 Geminocystis sp. M7585_C2015_104
CCACAATCGGCTTTCTGCTACAATGTATGGGTACTGATAACAGCCATAAACCGAGCTAGGACACTCCGGGAAGTCACAATGAAGATTCCGCCTCCACACCCAAAAGAAGAAGAAAGACTGGCGGCTTTACACCGTTACGAAATACTCGATACTGAGTTTGAAAAGGCCTATGATGAAATTGTAGAACTGGCCTCGGCTATTTGCGGCACTCCCATCGCCCTCATTAGTCTGGTAGATCGTCATCGTCAGTGGTTTAAAGCAAAAGTGGGTGTGGACGTAAACGAAACCCCCCGAGAATTGGCCTTCTGTGCCCATGCTATCCTCCAAGACGACATTTTGGTGGTGGAAGATGCTAGCAGAGACGAACGCTTCGCTGATAATCCTTTTGTAGTACAAGATCCCCCCCACATTCGTTTTTATGCCGGCGCACCTCTCATCACCCCCGATGGTTATCCCCTGGGCACCCTTTGTGCTGTGGATTCCCAACCCCGCCGCCTTACAGATGAACAGCTGAAGGCCCTCAAAATCCTCGCCAAACAGGTTGTTACCCAGTTGGAATTGCGTTTGGCTTTCAAGAGACTAAAAGAATATGCCAAAGAATTGGAACGAATCAACGCCACCAAGGATAAATTTTTTTCTATCATAGCCCATGACTTGAAATCCCCCTTCCAGGCAATCCTCGGCTATGCAGACTTGTTGAGGACTAGTGTCTCCATGTTTACCTGTGAGGAAATTACAGAAATCGCCTCAGATATATATACAGCCGGGGACAAAGCATATAAGTTGCTACAGAATTTGTTACAATGGGCCATGGTGGAACAGGGAAAGATAAGATGCAACCCGGAATCTATTGATTTGGTGTCCCTTGTCCGCGAGGTTACCGCCGTCGTCTCCACCAGTGCCAAGAACAAGAATATCACCCTTACTACCTCTTATCACCCCGTCACCTCTAGTTTTATTGTCTATGCCGACCGCAATATGCTCTTCTCTACCCTCCAAAACCTGGTTACTAATGCCATCAAATTCACCCCAAGGGGGGGCAAGGTGGAAATAAGAGTGGAAAAGAAAGAAAACTATGTTCAGGTGGCAGTGACAGATACGGGAGTGGGCATGACAGAAGAACAATTAAAAAATCTGTTCCGCCTTGAAAGCTGTAAGAGTACAAGGGGCACTGATGGGGAGGGAGGCACTGGCTTAGGATTGTTGCTGTGTAAGGAGTTTGTAGAGAGAAACGGTGGCCAAATTTGGGTGGAATCCTCCCCAAAAGTTGGCACCACCTTCACTTTCACTGTCCCAACTACTACTGTTTAAAAAGCCACTGGTGACTGCCATCAGCCCTGTTAAGGTTGTACCATACATCATAATGGAGCATAGTACTAGTTTGTTGGCAAATTTCTTATAGGCAAAGGGAGACAGAATATGACTATTAGACTACCAGTGGAGTTTCAAGACCATTTTGATGTCATAGTGGTTGGTGGTGGCCATGCGGGTTGTGAGGCGGCCTTGGCTACTGCTAGACTGGGTTGTCGCACCCTCATGCTAACCCTTAACCTGGACAAAATCGCCTGGCAACCTTGTAACCCCGCCGTGGGAGGCCCTGCTAAGTCCCAGCTTACTCATGAAGTGGATGCTCTGGGGGGGGAAATCGGTAAAATGGCCGATAGGACCTATCTACAAAAAAGGTTACTAAACAGCTCAAAAGGGCCGGCGGTGTGGGCATTGAGGGCGCAAACAGATAAGCGAGAATATAGCGCCATCATGAAAGGTATCCTAGAAAACCAGCCCAATCTCTTCCTCAGGGAGGGGATGGTAACTGATTTGATATTGGGCAACAACGATGAGATAGCCGGGGTACAAACCTATTTTGGCACCTGTTTCGCCGCCAAGGCAGTCATCCTAACCACGGGCACCTTCTTGGGAGGGAGAATCTGGATTGGCAGTAAATCTATGCCGGCGGGAAGGGCAGGGGAATTTGCAGCGGTGGGCTTAACGGATACCCTCAGAGATTTGGGTTTTGAAACTGGAAGACTGAAAACTGGCACCCCCGCTAGGGTGGATAAACGCACTGTGGACTTTAGTAAAATGGAAGTACAACCCCCCGATGAACAGGTGCGTTGGTTTAGCTTCGATCCGGAAGTGTGGGTGGAAAGGGAACAAATGAACTGTTATCTCACCCGCACTACCCCTAAAACCCATCAGATTATCAAGGACAACCTCCACCTCTCCCCCATCTACGGCGGTTTCATCGACTCCGTCGGCCCCCGTTACTGTCCCAGCATAGAAGACAAAATCGTCCGTTTCGCCGACAAGGAAAGCCATCAAATCTTCATCGAACCAGAGGGAAGAGATATCCCCGAGTTGTACATTCAAGGCTTCTCCACCGGCTTGCCAGAAAACATACAACTGGCTATGCTTCAGAGTCTTCCGGGACTGGAGAATTGTGTGATGTTACGACCAGCATACGCAGTAGAGTATGACTATCTGCCTGCCACCCAGTGTTATCCCACCCTGATGACTAAAAAGATTGAAGGGTTGTTCGCTGCCGGGCAAATCAATGGCACCACCGGTTATGAGGAAGCTGCCGCCCAGGGTATTGTAGCCGGTATCAATGCCGCCCGTTTTGTCCAAGGCAAGGAAATGATTGTCCTTCCCCGAGAACAGAGTTATATTGGTACTCTTATTGATGACTTGTGTACTAAAGATTTAAGAGAGCCCTATCGCATGTTAACATCCCGCTCTGAATATCGTCTAACCCTCCGCTCCGATAATGCTGATGCCCGTCTCACTCCCCTGGGAAGAGAAATTGGGTTGATAGACGACCGTCGTTGGCAGATATACATGGGCAAACGAGAAAGAATAAAAGCCGAACTGGAAAGACTAAACACCGTCAGAATTCGGGAAAGGGACGAAATAGCCCAAAGAATACAAGAGGAAACCCAACAGAAAATCAAGGGCTCCATCACCCTCGCCGATTTGTTGCGTCGTCCTGGTTTCCACTATGAGCATCTAGAAAAGTATAATCTTCACAATCCCCAATTGAATCAGTGGGAGAGAGAATGTGCGGAAATTGAAATAAAATATGCCGGCTATCTCAGACGACAACAGTTGCAAATTGAACAAATTACCCGTCACAGCAATCGTCCATTGCCTCCCAACCTGGACTATATGAAAATCCCCACCCTCTCCATGGAAGCCCGGGAAAAACTCAACAAGGTCAAACCTCTTACCATTGGCCAGGCTTCCCGTATTGGTGGTGTTAACCCCGCTGACATCAACGCCCTTATTGTATATCTCGAAGTACAAAGATTCCAATCCCAGTCTCTCTCCCAAGTCGGTTAGTCCATCTTCCACCCACACCCAGGGGATTTTTGGTTAATATGAGAAACAAATACACAATTCTTAACAATACTTTTAACAATAAAGCCTATGCAACGAGAAGAAGTGGGATTGAATCTCCTGGCCATCATGGTGTTTATCATTACCATTTTGACCCTCCTTGGGCCTGTTTTTCACATACCTCCCACCCTACCCGCCTTCATTACCTTTCTGCTTTTAGGCTTGGTCACCGTTGACACCTTGGCATGGAAAAATCAGGGCACCAATTTATTATTGAATTCCCTGGCTTTTCCACAACAAAAGGAGAGAATTATCTACCACGAGGCGGGCCATTTTCTCACTGCATACCTGTATCAAATCCCCGTTTCTGGTTATACTCTCTCTCCCTGGGAGGCTTTTAAAAATGGCCAGGATGGCGCTGCTGGGGTAGTTCTTGATTTTACTCCTTTTGTGGACAAAACTAAATATAACCTCAGGGAGTTGCTCCTTCAAATAGAGAAAATATCCGTGGTGCTAATGGCTGGAATTGCAGCCGAAGATGTAATTTATAAAAACATTTTGGGCGGCGAGGACGACCGAAAGCAAATGTTATCAATATATCGAGATTTAGGCTTAGATATTAACCAGTTAAAGCTGGAACAAAGGATGGCTGTATTGAAGGCCAAAAATCTTATAAAGGAAAATTTTTCTGCTTACCTAGCCCTGGTGGAAGCAATGAAAAAACGCCTACCTGTAGCTGAATGCCAAGAAATCATTCGTCAAAATCTTGGCAGCAAAAAGTCTGAATCAGTTGTTTAAATAATAAAAGAGTGTACAGGAAATTTTTAAATAAAAACCCTTGAAAAAAAACCCAATTGCCCCCACCATCCCTAATTCCCATCCCCTGCCCCACCAGCAGTGACAATTAATGATATGATTCAAAAACTGGAATTGACAACAAGACAAGACAACAGAAGATAAAAGTGAAAGTACTAGTAGTGGGCAATGGCGGCAGAGAACACGCCCTAGCCTGGAAACTGTTACAATCTCCTACGGTAGAAAAGATATTTTGTGCCCCTGGCAATGGTGGCACTGCTTTGCTAGAAAACTGTGAAAATGTCCCTATTGCTGTAAACGATTTTGCTTCTATTTTGCAACTAGTTAGGGAAAAGGGGATAGAATTGGTAGTAGTAGGCCCGGAATTGCCCCTGTCTCTGGGAATCGCTGACTACCTCCAACCCCATGGCATAAGAGTATTTGGGCCTTCCCGTCAAGGGGCAATGATTGAGGCTAGTAAATCCTGGGCAAAGGAGTTGATAAAAGAGGCGGGCATCCCCACCGCCTCCAGTGCGGTTTTTAGTGATAGGGAGTCGGCAAAAGCCTATATTCGTCAACAAGGAGCCCCTATTGTCGTCAAGGCTGATGGCTTGGCTGCCGGCAAGGGGGTAATTGTGGCAAAAACAGAAACAGAGGCATTGGGGGCAGTAGACTATCTGTTCGACCAGCAATTTTCTAAACTGGTAATAGAAGAATTCCTCACTGGACAAGAGGTTTCTGTATTGGCTGTTACTGACGGCAACACCATTCGCCCCCTTATCCCTTCTCAAGACCATAAACAAATTGGCGAGGGGGATACTGGTGCTAATACCGGCGGCATGGGCGCATATGCCCCCACCCCCATTCTGAATGAAAACCTGTCCAAACGGGTGTATGAAGAAATACTACAACCGGCTTTAACCCAGTTGCAGAAATACAATATTGATTATGTGGGTGTCATATATGCCGGCTTGATGATTACTCCTGAGGGTAATCCTAAAGTATTAGAGTTTAACTGTCGCTTTGGTGATCCGGAAACCCAGGCAGTCTTATCCCTGCTCAAAACTCCCCTGGCGGATGTCCTTTTGGCTTGTACAGAAAAACGACTGGCCGGGTTGCCACCCCTACAATGGGACGACGGTTTTGCCGTGTGTGTTGTCCTGGCAGCCGGTGGCTATCCTGGCAGTTATCGCAAGGGGGATGTAATCACCGGCATAGACTTGGCGGAAAAAGAGGGAGTGGTGGTATTCCATGCCGGCACTAAACTAGTAAATGGCCAGTTGCTTACCGACGGGGGCAGGGTATTAGGCGTCACTGGTAAGGGAAATACCCTCCAGGAAGCTATAGACTTGACCTATAGGGCAGTGGCTAAAATACATTTCCCAGATATGTACTATCGTCGCGATATTGGCCATCGTGTATTGTCCCGCCGATAAATTCTACTATGGACTGGTGGCAAAGACTAAAGGATAATTCCCTAGCAAAACTGGGTTTTATTATACTGGTTTTTCTATATATTTCAGCCATTGGGGCAGACTTTATAGCGCCTTATGATCCCTATGAACAGGTGGAAAATGCCTCCTTACTGCCCCCTACCAAGATTTACTGGTATGACCAACAGGGAAAATGGATTGGACCCCATGTATATCCCACCACTGCCGGCAAAACTGATCTGGAAACGGGGGAGAGACTATTGGAGGTTGACTATAGCAAGCCCTCCCCCATTAGGCTGTTTGTCAAAACCAAACCCTATCGTCTCTGGCAGGTGAAAATACCCCTACCACCCCGCTTTGAGGAAGTAGAAATCTTCCCCGGCTTTCTGGTAAATCGGCGTTTGTTTGGCACTATAGGGGAGGGGAGATTAAATCTTTTGGGTACAGACGAACAGGGGAGGGATGAATTCAGTCGTCTGCTACATGGGGGTAGGATTAGTCTGTTTATTGGGATTTTTGGCATTCTTATCTCTTTTCCCCTGGGGATGATTGTTGGTGGCATAGCTGGTTATTTTGGCGGCATTATAGACAACATCATCATGCGTTTCCTTGAGGTTTTGATGACTATCCCCGGCATATACCTTCTAGTCACCCTTGCCGCCGTCTTACCCCCCAGTCTTAGCAGTGGCACTAGATTTTTGCTAATAGTCATTATCACTTCCTTCATCAGTTGGTCTGGTTTGGCTAGGATTATCCGTGGACAGGTTTTAGCCATTAGGGAACAGGAATTCGTCTTAGCGGCCAAGGCTTTGGGGGCCAGTCCTTTTTATATCATCCTCCGCCATATTTTGCCTCAGACCTCTACTTATGTAATTATATCTGCTACGCTCTCCATCCCCAGTTTCATAATTGCAGAATCGGTATTGAGTTTGATTGGTTTGGGTATCCAGCAACCTGATCCCAGTTGGGGCAATCTTCTCTCTGTTTCTACCAATGCCTCTATCCTGGTGTTGCAACCGTGGTTAGTCTATCCCCCGGCTTTCCTAATAGTCCTGACGGTTTTGTGTTTCAACCTGGTGGGTGACGGTTTACGAGATGCTTTGGATCCCAAATCCTAATTCCCATTTTTTAAACCCCATTGTTGGAAATGTTCACCACAAGCACATCCATGTAGGCAGATTCTGCTATTTATAACAAAAAGCCAGTACCACTAGAAAAAACAACATGTCCCAAAAACACTCCCGATTATACCCCACTATTCGCCCCCTGGTGGCTAAATCCATTGATGGCATTGTCTTTAAAAATGATACTCTTATTGCTCTCGACTCTCGTAATGGCTATCTATTACAGGTTAATCCCTTCAATAATGACACCAGAATCGTTAACCACTCCTTCTGGGAAGATTTCATAGGCGCCAGGGGTTTATCTCTTACCCCCCATCAACTTTGGTTCACCTGTCAGGAATACATATACCACTGTGAGATAGAATGGCAGGGGGGAAAATTGACCCTGACTACTAAACCCCGTATTTGTTTTTCTATACCCTATCCCGCCAACGGTATCGCCATCCTCGACAAAACAGTTTATATTACCAGCGAAAGGGCAGGGTACATCTATGTCTACTCCCTGGAAGGGGAAATGATTACTAAATTTAATGCCCCAGGAGTAGGGGTGGAAAACATTACCGTCAGGGGGAATGAACTGTGGGTGTGTGACAACATAGAACAAACAGTATACTGTATGGATAGGGCTACCGGCGAGACCAAGTATAGTATTATCACCCCCTTTGAACACCCTAGCGCCCTAGGTTTTTTAAGGGACAGTAAAACTGCCCACCACGTTTTGTATGTGGCCTATAGTGACCAGGAGCCCTATATCCGCGATAATCCTAATAGTGACCCAAGTCACGAACTGGCCTATCGTCCTCGTACTTTTATCCACCCCCTCTATTTTAAATACTTCCCAGACAACAAATATACCCTCTCCAACGGTTTTCTCATAGAAATGACCTATTTGGAGGAAATCTCACCATTGGACTATGTTACCTTAAAGGACGTGGAATGGCGAATAGCACTCCCCACAGAAAGTCCCAGGCAAAGGGTTAAAAATATTGAACCCGTCGGCATCCCCTTTGTGATAGAAGAATATGAGGGTCAAAAGGTGGCCCTGTTTAGATTTCCAGAATTAAACCCCCACAGCCGTCATATCTTTGGTTGGCGGGCTATTCTGGAAGTATGGAGTATTAAATACCAATACAGGCCTCTTGATTGTGAAAATCTACCCCCTCTTCCCCCCGAGTATGAAGACAAATATCTCATCGATGACGACAATCTAGCCATGAGTACAGATATTGTACTACGGGCGGCAGAAGAAGCCGGGGGCAACGAGACTAACATTCTCCGCAAAATGTATAACATCCGCAACTACGTATACGACCATTTGAGATATGGCATGAAATCCTACATCGATCCCCCTGACATTGTGTTGAAAAGGGGAGTTGGCTCTTGTGGCGAGTATCTGGGGGTGTTATTGGCCCTGTCCCGTCTTAATGGTATTGCCTGTCGGACTGTCGGCCGCTATAAATGCCCTCGTCAACAAGTACTACATTTTGGAGTTCCCCTTATACCGCAATTCAATCATGTGTGGATGGAGTTTTATCTCCCCGGCATCGGCTGGCTACCCATGGAATCCAACCCAGATGACATAGAAGATTGTGTGGCCTATCCCAGTCGTTTCTTTATGGGCTTGGCATGGTATCATATGGAAATGGCAAAAGACGTCCCCTTTGAAACCCTCAAAAGTGAGGGGGAATACGTCAGTAGGGAAGTAACTACCATCGGCAGACTAGCCATCAACCATATCTATTTTACCATCCTGGAAGAATTGCCCCCTTACTAGGGATTAACCTCTTGCCACTCCCATTTTCCCCCCTTGAGAGTGTAAATGTAACGATTTTGAGGGTTGCCCCTTAACTGTAAATGGTCCACCAATAGTGGTTGTAATAGCAACAAACAAAAGTTGGCCGGCGTTGCTGTGGCCTCTGCTTTCCAATCGCCCCAATCCCATTTTTTCTTTCTCTCTTTTCCGGGTGTAGGCCAAAAAAACTGTTCCTTACCATTGTCACTCAAATTCTCCCACGCTTTTCTTCTCGCTTCCAAGTAAGGTCTTATCTCCTCCTGCCCCACATTACTGTCATCCCCCAACTCTTCTACTATTCTTACCACCCCCCTGATTCTAAATTGTTCCCTAGTTTTTGTAAAGTACCAACATATCTCTGCCATGGGATTTATTTTTAAATCCTCGTACTTTTGACTCCTTTTGTCCGTAACCATTTGCAGATAATTAGTATTTTCTAAAAACCCCCTAAACACCACTGTCCTATTAGCCGGATAACCCTGGGCAGTTACTGTAGCTAGCTGTATATATTTACTGTGATTTACTTCCCGATTTCGCCTTAGGGCTTTCTCCAGGACGGGACGCCAAGGTGCTATTTCCTCACACATCGATACTACTTAGAAAAACAACAATTGTTTTTAATTCTACCATTTCCTGTTCCCCTACACCCAAAAGGGAATTTTGTAAAGCCAAAGTAAAAAATGTTTAATTAACTTAGAAAAACTTAGAAAATTTTTGGGGAAAAAATAAGTTAAAATTAGGTAGAAAAGAGGGAAAATATTTAGGGTTTGTAATTAGAAAATTGGGAGAAAAAATGACCACCTACACCATAGTAGACATTCCCCCCATCGCCGGCGAAGAGGAGAGAAT
Organism: Geminocystis sp. M7585_C2015_104; assembly: GCA_015295805.1. Classification (NCBI taxonomy): domain Bacteria; kingdom Bacillati; phylum Cyanobacteriota; class Cyanophyceae; order Chroococcales; family Geminocystaceae; genus Geminocystis; species Geminocystis sp. M7585_C2015_104. Next base: position 9,330 of record DVEF01000019.1, read on the forward strand.
ATTGTCCATTGTTAACCACTCTGAGCCAGTATATTTGCCCATCACCAACATAGACCCCAATAAAATCCGTTCTGGATTCGCCTGTGCCCTCCACATGCACCAACCAATAATCCCGGCAGGACCAAATGGAGCCCTAATATCCAATCTTCAGTACATGTTTGAACACCCCCACGAGGGCGACAACCATAATGCCGGCCCCTTCACCTGGTGCTATCGTCGTATGGGAGACTTCATCCCCGAGTTGGTCAACAACGGTTGTAATCCCCGAATCATGTTAGACTACTCGGGTAACTTGTTATGGGGATTCCAGCAGATGAATCGCCATGACATCCTCGACAATCTGAAAAAAATCACTTGTGATCCCCGCTATCATGTGTATGTGGAATGGCTGGGGACTATGTGGTCCCATGCAGTGGCCCCCTCAACGCCAATCCCCGATTTGAAGCTACATATGCTGGCCTGGCAACATCATTTTGCCTCCATTTTCGGGGAAGATGCCCTCAGGAGGGTAAAGGGCTTCTCACCACCAGAAATGCATCTGCCTAACCATCCCGATACCGCCTATGAGTATATTAAAGCCCTAAAGGAATGTAGTTATAGGTGGTTGCTAGTACAGGAACACTCCGTAGAACGTCTTGATGGCTCTGGTTTACGCCACGACGACAAGTATATTCCCAATAGACTAGTGGCACGCAATTCCAAGGGAGAGGAAATCAGTATCACTGCCTTGATCAAAACTCAGGGCTCGGATACTAAACTCGTAGCACAAATGCAACCCTACTATGAGGCCAAGGGAAGGGGCAGACAGAATATAGGCGATGTGTCTGTCCCCTCCTGTGTCACCCAGATTGCCGACGGGGAAAATGGTGGTGTGATGATGAATGAGTATCCCGGCGCCTTCCATCCCGTGTGGTATCAAATCCGCGACAATTTTGAAGGGGTAGTGGGGTTGAATGGCACTGAGTATATCGAGCTGGTGGAATCCCTGGGTGTCAAACCAGAAGACTATCCTGTCTGTCAGCCGGTGGGACAACACAGGATTTGGGCCAAGGTGGGGGATAACATTACCCCGGAAAATGTAGAGAAAGCCATCGAGGAGTTGAAAAAAGAAGATCCCCGTTTTCACATGGAGGGGGCATCTTGGACCAATAATATCAGTTGGGTACGGGGTTACGAGAACGTTTTAGGCCCCATGAATGAACTTAGTGCTAAATTCCATGAGAAATTTGATCCCCTCGTGGCACAAAATCCTGGCTACACTAAAACCAGGGAGTATCAACAGGCCCTATTGTACAACCTGCTGGTACAAACCAGTTGTTTCCGTTATTGGGGCCAGGGCAAATGGACGGAATACGCCCAACAATTGTATCGCCGCGGCATTGAATTGTGCCAATAGAAGTCCCTAATCTCATGTGAGGGCCTACATAGGCCCTCTGAGGGCCTGGAGATGTTAGGAAAAAGTTTCATTAAGTTGTTGCAAAAGTTCGTCCAATTCCTCCAAAGCCTGACTTACATCCAAACGTAAATCCCCAAGGGGTAATTCTAACAGTTGGACTAATACCTCTCTCTTCTCGGCAATGGACTTTATTTTCTCCCTAATGGCACCTTTTGAGTTGTCAGTATTACTATTAGTATTGCTATTCATACTCTCCCCCATGACAATGACAGTCCCTATTGTATCAATCGGGGCGTTGACTATAAGAGTTTACGGTTAAAAAGTTTGGGGGTAGATGGGCAAAACTGTTTTTCTCCAACTGTTGTAGGGTTATTGCCAATTCTACTTGTTTTTCCAGTAGGTCAGTATAGGAAACAAGATTGCTCAAACCGTCAATCAGCCTTCTTAGATTGCGTTTGAATTGGGGATCTCCTGTGAACTCTTCTATGTCAGAGGTAATCTTAGCGGTGTTGGCAAAGGTCACCCTCGCCGAGTCCAAAGTCTGCTGGAGGGTTACAAGGGTAGCAGGATTGTTCAACTGGGCGGAAACAGTTGTCAGGTCGTTGCTGATTTTAACCAAGTTATCGCTTATCTGACTCAGATTTTTGCTTATTCGAGCCACATCTTTTCCCTCCACCCGTGATAGTAGACTATTGGTGGTTTCCGTCAGTTGAGCCACATTCCCCAGAACTTTTTGCAACTCATTCTTATTATCATTGATAAGCTTATTGACATTGATAGTCAAAGTTTTCAATTGAATGGCAAGGGCGCCATATTCACTTCCCAATCGTTGTAGTTGGGTATTAGCAGTATCCCCCACAGTTTGGGTAGTTTGGGAAAGGGATTGGGCGGTAGTGGTAATGACATTGGCAGTTTTGCCCAGTTTCTCCAAATTCTCATTGACACTTTTGGCAACAGACTCCATTTCCCTTGTCAGGATTTTAGTAGTCTTGGTTACTTCCTTAGACAAAAGAGTGAATTCGTCTAGGGCTTTATTGGCTTTGAGAATAGTCTGATTTAGGTTTTCTAAGACCTTCTGGTTGTCCAAACCCTCTGCCAAACGGGCTAAACTTTCTGTGAAGTCGGGGGAGGCTTTAGCGGCAATCTCTTGGCCGTTACACAAAATCAGTCCTTTTTGTTTACAATCCTCATCTAGGGGGCCAACCTTTTGTGTCCCCTCCAGAGCTTCAAGAGGGGTAATATTAACATTAACCTCTCCCAGTAAACCCGAGCGGGTGGTGGAAACTTCCACATTTTTGGGTATTGCCAACCCCCTGTCTATTTCTGCCAAAACCTCTACGCCACTTGCGGTAGGTTGAATGGTATTTATCCTACCTACCACGACTCCACGGTATAATACCCTGGCGCCTTCTCTTAAACCCCCGGCATTGTCAAACAGCAACTTCAGCTGGTAATTGCCGCCTCTTAGTTGATTTTGTCTTAGGAAAAAAATAATCATACCAAAGGCAATTAAACCAGCCAATAAAAATAAACCAATCAACCCCTCCCTAAATAGTCTGCTGTGGCGCCTCATACTGGCAACAGAAGCCCCCATTCTAATAATTTCCCTTAATAGTTTAGCTAATAGTTTATGACTTTAATAGGTCCTTGGGTGCTGGCACTGAAAAACTGTCTTACTAGGGGATTATCTGTGGTGTCAATTTCGGTAATGTCTCCCTCCCACTGAATGGCGCCATCGTAGAGAAAGGCCACTCTTTTGCCAGTCCGACGAATAGTACTCTCCTGGTGTGTCACCATCACATAGGCACAATCCCCACACAAATGGCCATGGATAGAGGTAACTAAGTCTTCGACAACCGTAGAAGCAATGGGATCCAAACCGGCAGTAGGCTCATCATATAAGATAACATTAGGTCTTTCCCCCGGTTTTTCCGGATTGTAAATGATGGCGCGGGCAAAACTGACTCGTTTTCGCATCCCCCCTGACAGTTGACTTGGTAAAAGCTCGGCTATTTCCGGCGACAGGCCCACCTTTTCCAACACCTCATCCACCAACTTAGCTATGGTGCCCTCGTCCAGTTTAGAGTGTTGATAGAGATAGAAACCCACATTCTCCCTTACTGTGAGGGAGTCAAACAGTGCTGCTTGTTGAAACACCATGCTAATACGAATGGGCTCATCACTATCCTCAATTAAACCCTCTCGCTTTTGCCCCTTGATGTAAATCTCCCCCTCATCGGGGGCAAGCAAGCCAGCAATAAGTCGTAGTATTGTGGATTTTCCTGAGCCACTTGGGCCTATAATGACAAGAGCATCCCCCTCATATATCTTCAAATTGGCCCCCTTGAGGATAACCCTATCCCCAAATGCCTTGGATACCCCCCGCAATTCCACCAGTGGTATTCTTTCCTCTTGACTCATAGTGGTATCTACTGGCATTTTTGAGCCTCTTGGGCATAAATCTCCTTCCATTGTCTCATCTGTTCTGGATTTTTCGGATCAATAGACTTGATTTGGGGGTTTCTGGCATAGAAGATTTCATTAGTCTTGGCGGTGATGCCTGCCGGCGAACATTCTGGTATTTCTTTAAAAGGCATGGGGGCATCTGGATCACTTTCTTTTACCTTCACCTGCACTTGTGGTGATTCCGACTCCGACTTCTCAGCAAAACCCCCTGGCGACGGTGATGGGGGGGAGGCAGCTTCATCTGTCTTGTCTGAAGAAGTCTTGTTATTCCCCTTTGGCTGACTGGTGATGACATTATCTTGTTGCTGGGGGGTTTCGCTAGTAGCCTCAGTATTTCCGTTGTTGCCGGGGGAGACAGTTTGGGATTGTTGTTGGGGTTGGGGGGAAGCAGTATCCTTTCCCTTCTCGTATCCTGATTTTATTTCCGCATTGATTTTCAGATTCAACCCCTCTAATGCCCGACGATCGCAGCCTACGAGAAATACACTGACTACTAACAGGCCTAAAATTGTTTTGTTTCTACACATGAAAGCCACTAAGTGTGATTGAATTGACAATTCCAACTATTATTATAGGGTAACAATTTTTTATGTTTCTCCGTTGCCCTTTGTCATGTACTCCACTGTTATGTCTACCAATTTAACAACTACATTTATAATTTAAAATTCCCTCCCACAAGTCTATTATTTGTCTGTCAACTATAGCTCGAGACAACTTCACAACAGGGCATGGATTGAACCAATTAGTCTTCCACTGAAAAAGCGTGACATCCCCATGGAAACTTCCACCACAAAAACACAATAAAAAAATCGGACTGTTTACGTATTTGTTTTGCAGTCCAATTTGTCAGAATGGAATTAGAATAGGCGGAATATAAAAGGATAACGGTATGGCTGGTCAGGATTCTTCAGAACTGCTATTATAGCAATAATGGGAAGGACAACACTCATAATTCCTATCAAGGGTAACAATAAAAACCCGATTAGGATGAGACATAGTACGGCGGCAATGATATACCAGATAAATACACTTATAAAAAAATTGATTGATTCTTTTGCATTAGCCTTGACAATCGGATCATTGGTGGTTGCTACTATTACAATGGGTACAAACACTGGCAATACTATAAAATTCAGCAGTGGAGAAGCGTGACAAGCAATTGAAAGCAGTTTACGCTGTTGTGGGTCATATGTTGGGCTTATCATCTTTTTTGAGTTCAAAATAACAATATGACTCACTAGGGCCTTAGCCTATATAGAGGGGCTGTTTTGTCAGTATTATAGTCTGTCTCTTTAAAGCCGCAACTTATTTTTTAAGAAACTTTAGCTCAACCAGGTTGCTGTTGGTGCTTCCCGTTGCCCCCCCTTCCCTATGGCATTGTCGGTGACAGGTTATGATTATAAACTGGTAGACTTGCCTTGACTGGATAACAAACACCTTTTTAAAACTAACATTCTTTCAATTTGTCTTTCCGTGTACCATTTCAAACTGCGTTCGTAGCAAAAGATACTGTTAGGACTTCTGGTGTAAACTAAAACGCCCGCAACCCAACCAAAGGGGGGGTTACTACCAAAAAAGACTACCAGTTTTCTAATAAATGCGCTAGAATAAGGTAATGGGTAAGCGGAACTGGCGGAATTGGTAGACGCGCTAGATTCAGGTTCTAGTGTTCGCAAGAACTTTCGGGTTCGAGTCCCGAGTTCCGCATATTTGATGCCCCCCGAAACTCAAAGGGTTTAAGGGATAACCCGGACAACACTGTCAGGGGGATGGGGTGACGGGGATAATAAAACTCCCCCTCCAAATACCTCTTCACATTCCTTGCCAAAAACCCGAAAATGTGCTACCCGTGGAGGCGGTTGTTTCTACGGAAAATGAGAGTGCCTCCCCACTTGTATTACTAAGCAGGGGCCTGTGAAAGAATAAACTACTACAAGGATGACACCCCCAATCCCCCTTGTGTTTTCTAGTCTAAACTAAAGTCAGTCCAAAGTAAACTGGTTTTTATAGTTAAATTTCCCGGCAGGCAACAGCAACAAGACTAGTCATCTACTAGTTGTTTATTGCAATACTTTTATTCCCCTGCTAGGGCATATTCAATCTTTATTCAACTGTGGTAGCAATTGTGCCAACACCAACATCAGGGAGAAAAATTGAGGTTTTAAGACAAAAGGCTTGGTAGAATTTTGACTGGTTGGAAAAAAGGTGAAAACAAGAAGTTACCTGGAAAAACTGATGGGGAAGTATCTGATAGTAAATGCTGATGATTTTGGGATTTGTGAGGAGGTAAATGAGACAATTATAGCCGCCCATCGTCAAGGAATCGTAACTAGTACCAGTTTAATGGTATCGGGGGAGGGTGTGGAGGAGGCAGTGAAGCTTGCTAAAAATAATCCCAGCCTGGGAGTGGGTTTACACTTAGTTTTGTGTTGTGGCAAGTCGATTCTTCCTCCCTCTCAAATCCCTCATCTGGTTGACTGTAGCGGGAATTTCCCTAATAATCCTACTGTTGCCGGCTTGCGTTATCAGTTTATTGCTGCTGCCAGGGAGGAATTAAAGCTGGAAATTAAAGCACAATTGGATAGATTTATTGAAACTGGTCTTCCATTGTCTCATATAGATGGCCATTTACATCTCCACTGTCATCCTGTTGTCATTAACATTCTGGTAGAATTGGCAAAAGAGTATCCCATTAGATTTATTCGTCTACCTCTAGAAGAATTGCATTATACTCTTCGCCTCGACTCTAGTAATCTGGGGTTGAAGGCAATATATGCCAACATCTTTACTCTCCTGAGGAAATACAATGAGAGACAACTTGCTGGAAGCGGTATTAGATGGCTTGAGCGGGTATATGGTTTGCTACAAACGGGACACATGACAGAATCTTATTTGTTGGGGTTGCTTCCACAGATAAAAACCACTACCAATGAGATTTATTTTCATCCCCAGAGGCAAGACGACAGGGAGTTTGCGGCTTTATGTAGTCAGAGGGTAAAAGATATGTTAGTCTCAGAGGGTTTTACTCTGGTTAATTATTGGCAGTTGGGGGAGAGGGGGGATTAAGGAGTGTTTAACATCTTACTCTTATTTGTTTTGGTAATCACTCAGGTTTTAGGGGATGTTTGCCTCAGTCAGGCGATGAAATTATATGGGGAAGTCACTTCCTTTTCCCCCGCCGCAGTGTTTGCCGTTATATACTATCTCCTCACTTCTATTTGGTTTTATATGGGTTTAGGCAGCCTTACCGTTTCCTGGTTTATTTATCTTTTTGCTGTTTCCAAGATGGATTTGAGTTATGTTTTGCCCATTCATGCTTCCAGTTATGTGATAAATGCTTTATTGGCTTGGCTGCTGTTAGGAGAAATCATAACACCATTGCGTTGGTTTGCCACTTTATTGATTTCCGTCGGGGTTTTTATTGTTGGTTATAGTGAGTATCTGAGGAGGAAGTCTCTTTTGGCTGCCAACAAATCCTCCAGCCTTCTGCCCCTATTTTTGTTGTTTATTCCTACTAACTTCTTCTCTCCTTTTTGGTTAGGTGTAATCGTGATGGTATTAGCCGACAGTTGTGGAGATTTACTCAATGCCAAGGGAATGAGACTAATCACCCCCCCTGCCTCTTTTTCTTTAGCTGAAATCTCCCGTTGGCTGCTTCAAATTGCCACCAATTTTTATGTCATTGTAGCAGTTCTATGTCAGGCATTAGCCCTCTTCTTGTTCATTTCCCTTTTAAGTTGGGATGATTTAAGTTTAGTACGTCCCGCTAGTGCCCTTGGTTATCTTGTAACAATTCTGGCCGCAAAATATCTCCTGGGGGAAAGAGTCAGCAGATTGCGTTGGTTTGGCATCACTCTTATTGTAGCCGGTGTTATGATTTTGTCCGTCAGTTAGTTTTTCAATGTCGTCAGTTTTAACCACAAATTTTACTATCGTCCCCCCTCTTCGAGCTTATAAATCATCATCTGGTCCAATAATACTCTATTTTATCCCTTCGTTTCTGTTTATTTTGAATTTAAAGCTCCCTGATTTTAGAATGCAGATTGCTGTAGTTACAGTTTTATTTGTTTTTTATGATACTTTTGGTGCTACATTGGACCCTGGTTTTTTATTTTAAAATAGCCCTTCTCAGAAGGCATTGATAGTCTTGATAGAGAAAAAAATTATCTCAAGATGTGACGAGGGGAAAAATACAAAAAAACCTATTAGCCAAATGTATTAATATAATCGCTTCGGGGGGGAGAAGACTATAACAATGACAAAGAGAATACAAATAGTTGATTCCGGCAATGGACTTAGCCAGCCCAAGTGTAAATATAATGGATTGTAGGCTGTAATTCCACGAAGAAGATAGTGTGGATTATAACACGACAGAGGTAATAGAAATCAAGGCCAGGTGTGAGAATAAAAAACCCATGGCCAAACTCAAAGTGATGGTATACTTTCCAGACAACCCCCAGATAACCCCTGATACGTTAGAAAATTAGACTTACACTGTAACAGTAAGTGCAGTAGTCAATATTCCACCACAGACTGCCATGACGCCTCAAAACAAATCAGCCTTCCAATTATGATAGTTATAATGTAA
>DVEF01000020.1 GCA_015295805.1 Geminocystis sp. M7585_C2015_104
AGGTCAGACAATAGTAGGCCCACCGCCCCCGCCACACTAAAGGTATACTGGTCCAAGTCCTGTTTGGTTTTGATAGCCCAGTTTTTCCCTACCCAGTAGGCCATTCTATCTGCCATAGCCGCGGTAGCATCCCATATTCTCCCTGCAATGGAGGGGGGAGCCAAAAAGGCCCAATCCGCGAAATGATAACTCACTTCTGGTAGAATATCTTTGTATGGTTCTAGTACTGCGGCTATTTCTTCCCTTTTGGTGTTGCTATTAATTGACTGTACGCTACAACTTATCCTAGTAAGAATTTCTATCTTGGTGGCAGGGTCCATCTGGGGGTGATCTTCCACCTCGTCGATGGCGCGCATACACAGGTAGGCGGAAGTGACTGCTTCTTGCAATCCCTCTGGAAGGCGTACAATGGGGATATAAAAAGTCCGACTGGTTTTTTGTAGGGTTTTCAAGGCATAATCTTTCAAATCCATTGGCAAATACTCCTCACGCCCTTTTTAATATTTTCTAGGTAATATTAACCCAGAAAACCACTCCCTCTCACAGGAATACGTTAAAAATTTTATCCTGTTTGGTTCAACGGGGGCCTGTTTTTATTCTCCCCCGCCTCTGGATAACTTTTCCATTTCCTGACATTCAATCTCCGCCTTCCCCGGGTCCATATATTCAATCCATCAACTTTCTCAAGGCACAAAGGCAAAATTTCCATGCTTCCCCTTCCCTTTTCTTCCACATTTATTTCTCCTGTTTTATCTTTTTAAACCACAATTCCCTGATGGTAGCACACTTCCTCTTCTCTGAAAATATTTAAAACCATATAATTCTCCTTTACTCTTCGCTATGTAACCCCTGAGCAACTCTCATTTTCATATTCCGCCATTACTTGATTTATCTAAATGGCCCATCAATTATTCCTCATTTTATCTCCGCTATTTTTTATTTTTAAATAAAGAGCCATTTTGGTTCATAAAAAACTCCTGCCGTGCCGGCATGGGGAAACGTGTGCCACCGCATTTGCAAGGGTATAAATTTAATTCTCGGCCACGGGGGCAGGAACATTTAGAGAAAATTGTCAAAGGAACAAATTTCGCTAGAATTAGAAAAGAAAACTGGGAAGGGGAGGGAATACGTGCGGCTACAACAGGTGATTATTGCCTATAAAGCAGATGATCCAAATAGTAAAAAATGGGCAGAAAGGTGCGCCCTTGAGTTAGAGAATCGCAACTGCAATGTAATGTTAGGGCCAAGTGGTATTAAAAATAACCCCTACCCGGTATTTTTGGACTCGGCCAAGCAAAAAATCGATTTGGGAATCGTTTTCGGCGGGGATGGAACAGTTTTAGCGGCAGCACGTCACCTGGCACCAGAAAACATCCCCATTCTAGCAGTAAATGTGGGAGGACATCTAGGCTTCTTGACTGAGCCGTTTGAATTATTTGAAAATACAGAAGAAGTATGGGAACGGTTGGAAAACGACTTGTATGCGGTGGAAAGGCGAATGATGTTAGAAGCAAGGGTGTGGGAGAGGAATCAAAACCAAGAGGTGGTGGCGGTTAGCGAACGGTATTACTGTTTAAACGAGATGTGCGTCAAACCAGGCTATTTGGAAAGAATGCCTACCTGTCTGCTAGAAATGGAAGTAGATGGCGAAGTAGTAGACCAGTACCACGGAGATGGTCTAATCGTAGCTACACCCACCGGCTCCACCTGTTATACTGCCTCGGCCCACGGCCCTATTATACACCCCGGCATGAGTGCTATTGCCGTTACCCCCATTTGCCCCCTTAGTTTATCCAGTCGTCCCCTCATTCTACCACCTCGTTCCCTAGTTAGCATTTGGCCTTTGGGAGACTATGAAACTCAAAACAAACTCTGGACAGACGGCGTACTAGCCACTACAATTTGGCCAGGACAATGGGTGGAAATAAAAATGGCAGAATGTCTTGCCCAATTTATCATCCTCCGGGAGTCCTATTCATTCTATCAAACCCTTAGGGATAAGTTACACTGGGCTGGAGCGCGGATTCATCATAAAAACAATCGACGCCATTAGAACTGTTCACCATCCTACCACGGCTATTCCCCCCGGACAGCAAAAATGGGATAATAAGCCCAATAACACAATCCATCAACAGGAAGACAATATGTTTAAGTCCTTTATTCTTCGCATTGTTACCCCCATTATTATACTTTTGACTTTGTTTGGCTGTGTTTCCCCCACTGCCGGTTTAAAGGCATACATCGATGGAGCCGATGGGTATCAATTCCTTTATCCTAATGGTTGGATACAGGTAAATGTAAAAAACGCCAGTGAAGGGGTAGATGTCGTCTTCCGGGATTTGATAGAAAGAAGTGAGAATCTGAGTGTGGTTATCAGCCAGGTAGACAAGAATACTAAATTAGAAGACTTGGGTAGTCCTTCTGACATAGGGTATCGTTTTATGCAACTAGTAAATCAGAATCCCAACAGTCAAATTGAGGCGGAATTGATTGGGGCAGAGAAAAAAGAGGAAAATCTGCAAAACTATTATCTGTTAGAATATAGGGTCAAGCAGCCCAATGGCAGTTATCGTCACAACATAGCTGCCGTTGCCACCAAAAACGGCAAACTCTATACCTTTAACATATCTACCACTGAAGAGCGTTGGCCTCAAGTGGAAACCCTTTTTAAAACCATGGCTAAGTCTTTTTCCCTCTCCTAGGGTATATCTGATGCCGCCAGTTATGATTAAATTTGTACTCGCTTCCGCCTCCCCCGCCAGGAAAAAGCTGCTGGAAACCGTGGGAATTAACCCTATTGTCACCCCCAGTGGCTATGACGAATCCTCCGTTACCCTTTCTAAACCCTATGATTTAGCCGCCACCCTGGCAGAAAGAAAGGCGACTGTTGTGGCCCAACTCTATAAAGACGCCCTAGTATTGGGGTGTGACTCCCTGTTGGAAGTGGAAGGACAAATATATGGTAAACCCGCCGACGCTAAAGAGGCTATTTCCCGTTGGCAACTGATGCGTGGCAAAAAAGGCCTACTCTACACTGGTCATGCTTTGATAGATACTACTAGGCAGAGGAAAATTGTCCGTTGTGCTGTAACTGAGGTGTACTTCTCCTTTGTTACAGACTCAGAAATTGAAGCCTATGTGGCTACAGGTGAACCACTCAGGTGTGCCGGCTGTTTCGCCTTGGAGGGAAAAGGGGGATTGTTTATAGACAGAATTGTGGGGTGTCACAGCAATGTTATTGGCTTGAGTCTACCCCTCCTACGCACTATGTTGGCAGACTTGGGTTACACCGTCTTAGACTTTTGGGGTGAAAAATCTGTTAATTCTAAGGTAAACTAATTGGCGTCGTCACCCAGAGATTTTTTATGAACACCCTGGAAGAAGTTAAGGCTAAAATCAGAGAGGGTAAAATTGATGAAGCCAAGGCTATAGCTTTTGCCTCCCTTCTCAGAATCGAAATCGAAACCTCTTGCGATGCTGATGCTAAATCCTCCTCCTGTCACAGTGTTATTGACATTTTAGAAAACGAAATTGAACACCATCTGGGAGATGAATCTCTTACTGAACTGCACTTTAAAGAAGTAGAAAAAGCCCAACAATATCTGATTAAAAATAGCAAGACTTTTCGAGATTTACTATTAATAATCGAGGAAAGTAATCAGGATTTTTAGGTGGTTTGAAAAAAGGGTTTTATGTCTGCTCTGAATGAGGGAGAAAAAACATGAGCTGTCATGAAGAATTTAGAGAATTACTGAGGGAGGGCAAAAACAGAGAGGCACTCCTTCTGGCATTGGCTAACAGCCTGGAATTGAAGATTAAAACCATCTCAAAAAAAGCGCAACTGCGTTGGGAAACAAGAATAAATTTACTAAAAGGGATAACCAATATAATAAATAGAACAGAAGCCCTTACAAATCTAACAAAACCAGAGGAAATACAGCTTACACAATTTCACGAATGTCAAAGAAAACAAGCATATGAAATATGGCAAAAGAATAGAGAAACCCTGATAAAAGTATTTCAAATAATGACGGGCAGAGACACAGAAGATATAGAAATTGAAACAGAAAGCCATGAGGGGGAAGAAGAAGAAAAGCAGGCTTGGATTGACAGTATAACAGATAACATCCTAGGAGAGGAAACAGAAGAAGAAGAAAAGTTGTTGGCTAAAGGGGAGAAAATTACCCATCATAACGGTGTGTGTAGAGATTCTAGTATCCCCGCCTCACAATTACAAGGAGAATTAGAGGCAGAAGAAGAGGAAATGATGATAGAGGCGGCAGCGGCATTGGAATTGGCAATGGCATCGGCAGGAGAAGAAGAGGAAAAGGAAAAAGGAGAAGTAAAAATGGAAATAGGAGAGGAATGGGAAGAGTGGCTAAAAGAAGATGAAGATGAGGATTCCTCCTGCCAACAACTAGAGGGAATTAACTGGAGTGAAGAAGACTGGAGTGAGGGAGAGGAGGGAGAGGGAGAAGAAGGAGAAATTGGAAGTAACAGCAAAAGTTAACATCACACTTCCACGGTTTATCTCTTTACTTCTACTTCTCCTTTTGGCTGTTGCCATCTGGTGGTTACAATGGATAGGCCTATAATCCAACTGACTCATTTCAACCGACTCATTACTAAAATTCACCGGGTGGCGAAATCAGCGGGGGAGGCTAGCTATTTTTTTTGTAATTTTCTTGCCCATCAGGGATATTTGAGTTATTATCAAATAATAGGAGTCTCTCCCCTCCGGGGGGTTATTTTTTTTGAGAGGGTAACAGGAAGAAATGGGAGAATTATGGACTATTGAAGACAGCAAAAAATTGTATCAGATTGAAGGCTGGGGTCATCCTTATTTTGATATAAATGAGGAAGGAAACGTCACAGTGGCGCCTCGAGGTGACGGCTACAAAATCGACCTATTCCACCTAGTAGAAAGTCTCAAAAAAAGAGATATTCATCTTCCCTTACTCATTCGCTTTTCTGACATTTTAGCTGATCGTCTCCACCGACTCCACCAATGCATGTACAATGCCATTGAGCGTTATGGCTATCAAAATGTTTACAGAGGTGTTTATCCCATAAAATGTAATCAGCACCGCCAACTAGTAGAAGCATTAGTCAAATATGGCAAACAGTACCATTTTGGCCTAGAAGTTGGCTCTAAGCCGGAGTTAATGATTGCTTTGGCCACTTTAGATGTAGATAAAACCGGCGAAACATTGTTGATTTGTAATGGGTACAAGGATGAAGATTATCTAGAAACTGCCCTTTTGGCTCAACAACTTGGCCACAATTTAATAGTAGTAATTGAGCAGGTAAACGAGTTATTTACTATACTAAAACTAAGCGATAAATATGACCTAAAACCTCAGCTAGGCGTCAGGGCAAAACTGCAAACAAAAGGCACCGGCCATTGGGGCAATTCCACGGGAGAGAGAGCAAAATTTGGGCTTACTATACCCGAGATTGTAATGGTGGTAGAACACTTACGTGAGCAGAATAAATTAGACTGTTTGAAACTACTACATTTTCATATTGGCTCCCAAATATCCTCCATTGCAGTAATTAAAGACGCTATTCGGGAGGCAAGTCAAATTTATGTGCAATTATACAATATGGGTGCCGGGATGAAATACCTGGACGTTGGCGGCGGTTTGGCAGTAGATTATGATGGCTCAAAAACCAACTTTTATGCCTCTAAAAACTACAATATGCAAAATTATGCCAACGACATTGTAGCGGCAGTTAGAGATGCCTGTGATGCCAAAAATGTGCCCCATCCCATCCTAATTAGTGAAAGCGGAAGGGCAATCGCCGCCCACCATTCTGTCTTGATTTTTAATGTGGTAAACAGCAATAACCCTCTGTTAAATATCCCTATTTCCAAACCAGAAAAAGCCCATCCAGTTCTGCGTAATCTATGGGAAACCTATCACACTATTGACGATACCAACTATCAGGAAATGTACCACGATGCCATCCAGTTTAAGGAAGAGGCAATCAGTCTATTTAATTTTGGCTATCTCACATTAGCTGAAAGGGCACAGGCTGAACAATTATACTGGGCTTGCTGTCAAAAAATATATCTAATTACTCAGAATGAGAGCTATGTTAGTGATGATTTAAACGAACTGCAAGAATTGATGACTTCCACCTACTACATCAATTTGTCCGTATTCCAGTCCGCCCCCGATACCTGGGCGATAGATCAACTTTTCCCAATTCTCCCCATTCACCGCCTCAACGAAAAACCGACTGTTAAGGCAATTTTAGCTGATTTAACCTGTGATAGCGATGGCAAAATTGACAAATTCATTGACTTGTTAGACGTAAAACACGCCCTAGAATTGCACCCCCTAGAATTAAATGGCCGAAACCCCGAGGAAAGACAGTTTAAACCCTATTATTTGGGAATGTTTTTAGTAGGAGCCTATCAAGAAATCCTGGGCAATTTGCACAACCTTTTCGGGGATATAAATGTAGTCCACATTGAGATTAATGGGGACAATTATAACATTAAACACGTCGTAAAAGGCGACACAGTAACAGATGTTCTCAGATATGTAGAATACTCCCCTGAAGATTTGATGGAAAAAATGCGTTGTCTTGCAGAAATGGCCATAAATGAAAGACAAATTGAAATCGAACATTCTCAACGCCTGTTGAAAAATTATGAGCGAAACTTGCGTAGTTATACTTATCTGAGATAAACTAACCCGGGGAGGAGAAAATGGACTACCATATACGGGATAACGGCATCACTCTCCTCCCCCTAGGCAAGTATTATGAAAGTGGCAAATAAAGACAAGAAAAAACAGTGGTGTTGGTTAACTATAATCGCCCTCTTGGTTATAGTTGTATTTCTGGGTAATCAGGCAAAGGCAGATGTAACACCAGGATATAAGAAATTAAAATACCCGCCGCTGGCACCCATTACCATACCTAGTTATGAACGTTATCAGTTGGACAACGGCATGGTAGTATATCTGATGGAGGATCATAGTTTGCCCTTGATAAGTGGTACTGTGTTGCTAAAAATGGGTTCAATATTTGATCCTCCTTCTCAGGTGGGGTTAGCAGAATTAACTGGAGAATTGTTGCGTTTGGGAGGTACAGTCCACTACTCTCCTGAACAGTTAAATGCTATTCTGGAACAGAAGGCGGCATCTATAGAAACCAGTGTCACCCGCACATCGGCCAGTATTAGTTTTTCCAGCCTCAGTTATGATATAGATACCGTATTGCCCATCTTTGCAGAAATTCTCCAATCCCCCCGCTTTGACAGTCAACAGTTGGAATTGTTAAAAACCCAAGTCCGTGGTACAATCTCCCGTCGCAACGATTATCCCGGGGATATTGCCAGAAGAGAGTTTGCCAAGTTAATATACGGCCAAGATAGCCCCTATGCCAGGGTGATAGAATATGTACATCTAGACAACATCCAAAGGGAAGACATACAAAGATTTTATCGCCAATATGTACGTCCGGAGGCAATGATTTTGGGGATGGTGGGGGATTTCGACTCAGCCAAGATGAAGCAACTAATCCAACGGCTTTTTGCCTCCTGGCATACGGACTCCACCATGACGCCGGATTATACCATCAGTGAGCCCCAACAAGCAACCACAGAAGGCGTGTTTATTGTCAATAGGCCACAGTTAACTCAGAGTCATATTATACTAGGGCATATAGGAGTAAAACTAGGGGATGCCAACTATCCCGTTTTGAGTGTCATCAATGGGGTGTTAAACGGCTTTGGGGGGAGACTGTTTAAAGAAATTCGTAGCAGACAGGGTTTAGCCTATTCTGTCTTTGGCAGCTGGCAGGCTAACTATGACTATCCCGGAGTGTTTATAGCCGGAGGACAAACAAAAAGCGAGACCACCACTCAGTTTATAAGGAGCATTATAGAAGAAATCCAACGACTTTGCAACTCCCCTATTACAGACACAGAATTGGACTATGCTAAGGATTCTATCCTCAACTCCTTTGTCTTCCAATTCCAACATCCCTCTCAAACCCTTTCCCGCCTGATGACATACGAATACTATGGCTATCCCCAGGATTTTATTTTCCAATACCAACAGGGTGTGAAGAATACCAGCCGAGAGGATGTTTTGAGAGTAGCGCAAAAATATTTCCAGCCAGATAAGATTGTAACCCTCATAGTAGGCAATGAAAATGCCATCAAAGCCGACTTAATAACCCTCGGCAAAAATATTCAGGAGATAAACATTACCAACTAGTATTAATTGGCTAGCAATAGTCTTCTAGTGGCAAACTCCTCTCCCCCCGGGGGGTATTAGTGACAGGATTAGGGTAGCAACCTGATAGTAGAAAACCAATGCCCCCGCCAGTAATATTTAGACAGTGGGCAACCTAATGGCTAACATTATGTCTAATACTAAGAGTAACACGGACAAATTGGCTATTTTGGACGTTTCTTGGCATCACCATAAATGTTTCAGGGAAATACAGGAGACTATTCTCCACGCCGCCAGGGAGTTGGGATACGATTGCCTCTTCACCTCCGATACTAGTCTTGACGACCGTATCTACATTGTATTTTCAATTAGTATATGTCGTATACCCCTGAAAAATTTACCACGGCGGATTATCCTCTATAATCTGGAACAAATATATGCAAACTCCCCCTTCTTTGAGAAGGGGTGGAATTATCAAGATTATTTGTTTCAGTATCCACTTTGGGATTACAGTTTGGCTAATATTAGTCAACTCAAACAGTGGGGGATTGACAGAATTGAATACTTGCCCATAGGTTACATGCCACAACTAACCCGGATTTCTCATGCTGCCAACAAGGATATAGATGTGCTGTTTTATGGTTCAATAAATGAACGTCGTCAGAAAATCATTGATGGTTTATTAGCAAAAGGGGTAAGAGTAGAATCTCTCTTCGGTGTATACGGGGAGGAAAGAGACAGTTATATAGCTAGGTCTAAAATTGTACTAAACATACACTTTTATGATGCCAAGATATTTGAGATAGTCAGAATATCTTATTTGTTAGCTAATAGGGTGTTTGTAATCTCGGAAAAAGGCAACAATAGTGAGGAAGAAGATTATTTTTCCAAAGGGCTAGTCTTTTGTGATTATGAAAGTTTGGTGGATGCCTGTATAGAGTATTTAGATAAAGACGAAGAGAGAGAAAAAATAGCAGAAAGAGGCTTTCAACTTATGTCTCAGCGTCCAGCCACTGAGTACTTACAAAAGGCGCTTACCTCCACCTTAGAAACAGGTATTGACGAAACTAAATTTGTTGTAGATTTCTGCCGTAAAATTGCAGCTAAAACTCTTTTTGAAAACGGGGAATATGAGGAAGCAATCCAGTTATATGAACAAAGTATAGAAGTTGACTACACCTGTTGGGATAGCTATATCTATTTAGGACTAAGTTATCTCTATAATGGGGATGAGTTGGCGGCATACCTGACTTGGAGTAATGGCATTGCTGCCCTAGAAAAAACCGGGATTACTGAAGAAAAATTAGAGTCTCAATTTAGACAAATATTGTCATCAGAAATGGCTAAACACTGTGGCGGATACAACGAACATTTTGCATTAAAATTAGAACGGGCTTTGCAGGAGGGGCTACTCTGAAGTGGAAAAAGTACAACTTAAATTAGGAGGCTATATTGATTTTATTACAAAAGAAATAAATGGTAAAATTTATAGGCCGGTGGAGGAAAATGATTATCTGGGAGTGTTATTGGCAATTCGCGAATGTGTCAAACCTATAGGAGTTGCTGGTGGAAGAAGTTTATGTTTAGCAAAAGCAGAAAGAATAATAGGGGTTAAACCCACCCCCAGTGTAGCGGAAAATGAAAGGTATAAAATGTGCCCAAAAACCAGCGATTGATTTCTTGAGGGAGATGCCCCTCATTTATCTAGCCGGGCTAAAATAGATTTAGCCTTTATAGACGATGCACTTATTTGAGTTCACCTTGAGATGTTTTATAAACATAGAATCAGTTCCTTAGTCGGGTTAAAATAGATTTAGCCTTTATAGACGGGATGCATTTATTTGAGTTTGCCCTGAGATATTCTATAAACATGGAAAAATACAGTGACAGGGAAGGACGTGTGGCGATTCATAGCATGTTGCCACCCAATTTTCCCGAGGCGAGTAGGGGGAGGATGACACTAAATTGGATTGGGGATTTTTGGCGTTTAATTATTGCCCTCCGAAAGTTCCGTCCTGACTTTAATATAATTGTGCTAGATTATGGCCACAAACTTAAATCCCGACTCCGACTGGGGGAATTTCGAAGAGACATCCAAGGGAATTATGGAAGTTAAAACTGTATCATCCCCGGAGGCAAGGGATTTGGTTGTGCACGCCCTTCGCACACAATTATGAAGGATATTTAAACTCGCTATGAAAATTCTGTTTATTTCCCCCGGAAACTATCCAGACTATCAGTGCGACTCCCTATTTCATGGGTTAAGATGCTTGTTGGGAGATTCTGTGGTTGATGTCAACAAAATACCCTATATTTATAAAACTTTTCCCCAGGATGAGAGGATAAAATTATATGGAAAAGGCTTTAGTTTATATGGCTTATTAGATGACGTGGAGGTAGACAGGGAAGATGTAGAAAACAAGATAAGGACTCGTTATTTTGACTTGGTTGTTTATGGCAGTGTTTGGCGTTGTCAGGATTTTTTGCCACTAGTTTTTGAGAGTTATTCACCTGGGGAAATAATTTTTGTCGACGGGGAAGACTACCCCAAAATTCTACTGCCGTTTCTGACAAGAGGGATATACTTTAAGAGAGAGTTATACTCTGAAAATAGGTGGGTGTATCCCATTCATTTGGCTATGCCAGAAGAGAAGTTTGTCAAAGATATAGCTAGTCTGGAGAAAACTAATTTTTTCGCCCCCTGTAACCCCACAGATAGGACTACTTATGTGTACGAAACAGAAGAGTCCTACTATAAACAATATCAGGAAAGTTTCTACGGGGTTACCATGAAAAAAGCCGGTTGGGATTGTCTGCGCCACTATGAAATAATATCCCAAGGATGCGCCCCCTATTTCTATGAAATTTATGACTGCCCCCATCTAACAATGCATCGATTTCCCCGCTATGAAGTATTAAAACTAATGGCAATAGCAGATGACTATTTTCGGGAAGGGAATTTTGATTTACAAGGGTATATTACCAACCTGGAATGCCTATATGCCTATGCCAAAAAACATCTGACAACCATTGCCTTGGCTAAATATCTAATTGATACCTGGAAACAATCCCAGTAACAGACAAGAAAAGTGTTTTCCCGCCCGGCTTTTATTCTAGAATATTGTTAAGTTTTATTAAGCCTTTTCAGCAAAAAAGGAAAAACTTGGGGAGATAATGAGTTTTTTTAAGCCGCAACAGCCGATATTACAAAAAAAACAACTGTATTGTAATCTGGAAACCTATAGGCAGATGAGATGTGTGAGGGTAGAGGTGGTAGAGAAATTATACCTTTCGGGGATATATACATGTGTGGACCAGGCGATGTTGGTATGGGGATTGGTAACGGGGATAATATTCATGGGGGGACAATTTTTGACGATAAGTTGGCAAATTCAGGCTATTTTCTGGTCAATTCTCACTCTGGTAGGCATAATAGCCATGATAACACTCACCCACAGTTGGACAGTATGGGAGAAAATAACAGAATTGCTGTATGCTTGGGTAATCCTGATGTTGTTGGGGATGGCATTGACGGATAGTGCCATTTTTCTGGGTTGGGGCTATATTCTATCCCATTTATGTCATCTGTGGTTAATTCTAAGCGCCATAGGCTATGGTATAACGGGTTGGATGCTCCACTCCCGCGCCTTTTTCCTATCTGCCTTGATTCACGCCATCATGGTTTTCCTGTTGCCTCTGTTTGGGGGTTGGCAATTTGCGGCTACCGGTTTTGCCATGACAAGTAATCTATGGCTCTTCTCAGAAGCACAATGGGATATGCTATTGCCAAGGGAGTTAAAACAGCTAAAAGGCAACGACGCCCTTGAATTGACTCCTGCCGGCATTAGCCGTTTCCCCACAAGTGCGAGGGGTGGGAAAGATTTTGCCGGGATTGGCTAATCCATAGGGATTAAAACAGCGACGCACATACTGCTGTGTTTCTAAATCGGTTTCCGTAAACATCTCCGTCATGTAGCACTTCTTGTCACTCCCAATACCATGTTCGCCGGAAATACTACCACCCATCCGCACACAAAGTTTAAGGATTTCCCCTCCCAATTCCTCTACCCTGGCAAAGGCCCCTTCTACGGACTGGTCGTATAAAATAAGGGGATGTAAGTTACCATCACCGGCATGGAAAACATTGGCAATGGGGAAACCATACTTCTCACTGAGACGGTTAATTTCTGCTAAAACTTGAGGTAGTTTAGAGCGAGGCACTACCCCATCCTGTACAAAATAATTAGGGCTAATTTTCCCCATGGCAGCAAAAGCCGCCTTTCTCCCTTTCCACAACTTCATCCTGGTAGCTTCATCACTGGCAGAGGTAATACTTCTAGCACCACAACGACGACAAATCTCTGCTACCTTCTCCTTGTAGGCTTTTACCTCCACCTCTAAACCGTCCAATTCCACCAATAAGATAGCCTGGGCATCCCGAGGATAACAGTCAGTGGCCACCACATCCTCCACCGCATTTATGCTAAAATTGTCCATCATCTCCATCCCCGCTGGGATTATACCCGCCTGGATGATACCTGCCACCGCACTCCCCGCTTCCTCAATACTGTTGAAATCTGCTAGTACCACACACACCGACTCGGGCCTTTTTAATATTCTTAACACAATCTCCGTAGCTATGCCCAAAGTCCCTTCTGAGCCAACAAACAAGCCTGTTAGGTCAAATAGTGGCATTTCTGACACCATCCCCCCAGTTTTAACAATCTCCCCTTCTCCCGTCACAATGGTCAACCCCAACACATGATTAGTAGTTACTCCATATTTTAGACAGTGTACACCCCCGGAATTTTCCGCTACGTTACCACCAATAGAACAGATTATCTGGCTGGACGGATCTGGGGCATAATAGAAACCAGCACCACTGACAGCCTGAGTCACCCAGTTGTTGATTACCCCTGGCTGCACTACCACCCTCTGATTCTCCAAATCAATGGCCAGTATCTGTCTCATCCTGGCTGTTACAATGAGAATACAGTCCTCCACTGGTAGTGCACCACCCGACAAACCCGTGCCCGCACCCCTTGCCACCCAGGGGATTTTATGTTTGTTACAAATCTTAACAATCTCTGCCACCTGTTCAGTGGTGCGGGGGAGAGTAACTAAAGCAGGGCGTTGGCGGTATTGGGGCAAGCCGTCACACTCATAGGTTAACAGTTCCTCTTTCCGCTTAACAACCCCGTCAGTACCCAGAACCTTTTCTAATTGTAAAATAATGGGTTGCCATTGTCTAGTGGTCATAGGCAGGTGGCTTTTGAGTAGGGCTAACTGGTTCTATCATATCAAAACGTTGTATAGTACTGCCCCTCCTACCACCGCGGATAAGGATAAACTAGTTTAAGAAAAAGTAGTAGACAGCCGACTCTCTTATGCAAACTCCCTATAAACCCAGTGAAATTGAGGCTAAGTGGCAAAAAAAATGGTCTGAGGCTCAACTATACCTGACAGAGGAAAACAGCGACAAGCCCAAATTTTATGCCCTCTCCATGTTTCCCTATCCTTCAGGGAAGTTACACATGGGGCACGTGCGTAATTATGTTATCACAGATGTCATTGCCCGTTACAAGAGGATGAGGGGATATCGAGTATTACACCCTATGGGATGGGATGCCTTCGGTTTGCCTGCAGAAAATGCCGCCATAGACAGGGGAATCCATCCTGCCAAATGGACCTATGAAAATATAGCCCAAATGCGTGCCCAATTGAAAGATCTAGGGTTGTCCATCGATTGGACAAGAGAAGTTACCACCTGCTCCCCAGAATATTATAAATGGACCCAGTGGCTGTTTTTACAATTTTTTGAGGCAGGACTGGCCTATCAGAAGGAAGCTGCGGTAAACTGGGATCCAGTAGACCAGACAGTACTGGCAAATGAACAAGTCTCTGCCGATGGCTACTCCTGGCGCAGCGGTGCCAAGGTAGAAAAGAGGATGCTAAAACAGTGGTTTCTAAGAATTACCGCCTATGCCGAGGAATTACTAGAAGACTTGAAGAAATTGCCAGGGTGGCCAGAAAAGGTTAAAATAATGCAGGAGAACTGGATAGGCAAGTCCATAGGCGCCTATCTGGAATTCCCTATCGTGGGAAGGGAGGAAAAAATCCCCGTATTTACCACTCGCCCTGATACGGTTTTTGGTGTAACCTATGTGGTGTTAGCCCCTGAACATCCTCTAACTCTGCAAGTTACCACCCCAGACAGAAAAGAAGCAGTAGAGGCGTTTATAAAAGAGGTTACCCAAGAAAGTGAAATAGAGCGCACTGCTGAGGATAAGCCTAAAAGAGGCATTCTAACCGGTGGCAAGGCTATTAACCCCTTCACCGGCGAGGAAATCCCCATCCTGGTAGCCGATTATGTGCTCTATGAATATGGTACTGGTGCGGTAATGGGAGTGCCAGCCCATGATACCAGAGATTTCCAATTTGCTAAGCAGAATCAGTTACCCATCAAGTTAGTTATTATCCCCAAAGACGCCCAACAAGAAGAATTCACCCTCAATCAAGCCTACACAGAAGCCGGTATACTGGTTAACAGTGGCCAATTTACTGGAATGGAGAGTGAGGCTGCCAAAGAGGCTATTATTCAATACGCCACTGAGAAGGGTTTTGGCAGACAACAAGTACAATACCGTCTCAGAGACTGGTTAATCTCCCGACAACGTTACTGGGGATGTCCTATTCCTATAATCCACTGTCCTGACTGTGGTATAGTACCAGTACCGGTAGAGGATTTGCCCGTTACTCTTCCAGAGAATGTGGAATTCACCGGCAGGGGCCCCTCCCCCTTAGCTAAACTGGAAGAATGGGTGAATGTACCTTGTCCTAAGTGTGGGAAACCCGCTAAACGGGAAACCGACACCATGGACACCTTCATCGACTCTTCCTGGTACTTCTTGCGCTATACTGATCCCCACAACCATAAACAGCCCTTTAGTCTTGATAAAGTCAATGATTGGCTTCCCGTAGATCAGTATGTAGGCGGTATAGAACACGCCATTCTCCATTTGTTGTACTCTAGATTTTTTACAAAGGTACTGCGGGATAGAGGGCTAGTGAAAATATCTGAGCCCTTTAGTAGACTATTAACCCAGGGGATGGTACAAGGGTTGACCTATAAGAATGTAAACACGGGTAAATATTTACGGCCAGACCAGGTGGTGTACGAAAATGGACAGTGGTGGGATAAGGAAACCCATGAGCCAGTGGCCACCTTTTATGAGAAAATGTCTAAGTCCAAGTATAATGGGGTTGACCCTCAGGAAGTGTTGTCCAAGTATGGGGCTGATACTGCCCGTATGTTTATTCTCTTTAAAGCACCCCCCGAAAAAGATCTAGAATGGGATAGTGCTGATGTAGAAGGCCAATATCGTTTCCTCAACCGGGTTTGGACACTGGTAAACGAATTTATAGATAATCCCAATGCCGCTAAGGATGCCCATTTTCACAAGACTCAGCTTACCAGGGAGGAGAAGGACTTAAGACGCGTAATCCATACTGCAATCAAAGAGATTACTCAAGACTTAGAGGGAGACTATCAATTTAACACCGCCATCTCCGAGTTGATGAAATTAAGTAACGCTCTCAAGGATAATCCCCTTAAACATTCCCCTGTCTATCGGGAAGGCATTGAAACCCTAGTAAGATTATTAGCACCTTTTGCCCCCCATATCAGTGAAGAATTATGGCATAGACTTGGCAATACCGAATCTGTACACCTCCAACCCTGGTTAGTTGCTGACGAAAAGGCCCTCGTAGCAGAAACTATTACTATTGTCATCCAGGTAAAAGGGAAAACCAGGGGTACAATAGAAGTGCCAGCCAATGCCACCAAGGAGGAAATAGAAAAATACGCCCTCGCCTCTGAAATTGCTAAGAAATACATTGGTAATCAAGAAGTGAAAAAGACTATTGTTGTGCCTGGCAAACTGGTTAATTTTGTAACAGCCTAACCCCTGGCATTGTATCACATCTTTTCCTGGCCTCACCCCCAGGGGTGAGTTTTTTGACAATAATACTATCCAACAGCAAGAAGGGAAGGTTACCATGACTGTTGTGGCTATCGTCGACTACGACATGGGAAATTTACACTCAGTGGCTAAGGGGATAGAAAAAGCTGGTGCAACTCCCCTCATCACCCATTCCCCAAAAGATATTACCGCCGCTGATGCTGTTATTCTCCCGGGTGTGGGTTCTTTCGACCCCGCTATGCTACACTTACAAGAGAGGGATTTAATTCCACCCATCCTGGACTTTGTCAAAAGTGGCAAACCCTTTCTGGGTATTTGTCTGGGAATGCAAATACTCTTTGACTCCTCCGAAGAGGGGAAGGAAAGGGGTTTGGGCATCATTCCAGGCACTGTCAAACGTTTTCAATCTGAGCCGGGTTTAACTATTCCCCACATGGGGTGGAATACAATAGAACTGACACAGTCTCACCATCCTCTTTGGCATAATCTCCCCTCTTCTTTCTATGTCTATTTTGTCCATTCCTACTTTGTCTTTCCACTAAACCCCCAGGTTGTGGCCGCTCGTGTTACCCATGGCACACAGACTGTAACCGCCGCCATTGCCCATGAAAACATAATGGCAGTGCAATTTCACCCGGAAAAATCTGCCGATTTAGGCTTACAAATTCTCGGAAATTTTGTAAAATTGGCAGGTAAATAGTGCTATGAAGTCACTTCACATCCTTCCCCTTGTTTTCCTCCTACTATCTTGGGGAAGTTTTAAAGCCTCTTCTCAGACTACAAGGGATATCTTGTACTATAAGAGGCTGCTACAACAAGTAGATAATATATGCCAATCCCTCACTGTTTCTTCTCTTAGGGAAAACTGCAACAATTTACTAAAAAGTAGCATTTTCTTTGATCCAGATGCCATATATCTTTGTGGGAAAAAATTTCGCCCCCACTCCACCAATATCCTGGAGTGTTTAAGTGCTATCAGAGATAGAGTATATGTACAATCAGAAATCAGAAAATGCGACAGGATGATAACCTCCCCTCAGACTATAGAATGTCTGCAAAAGGGGGGAAGAGAGGTGGTATATGGTGGTTGTCCGCTGCTGGAGGAGAGTAAGAATTTGCCGGGGAAAAAACAGGCAACTACTAAATACTAAAAAAACCAGAGGGATTTACAGAAAACAAATTACGTCTTTTTAGGCCTTCCTTGTGTAAAATAGCATTAGCCGCTAGCAAACCACTACTTACTGCCCTCTCCATTAAACCACAAGGGAAAGGCATTTTAACCCAATCGCCGGCAAACACCAAATTGGCAATTTGAGTTTCAGTTTCTGGCCTATTTTTGTAACTATTAGGGGGATAACCAGAAAAATTTTTTTGATTTACCAACTGTTGATGGAGAATTTTAGCACCTGCCAACTCCGGTACAATTTCTATCAACTCCTGTTTAAAAGTATTTAGCAAATCCGTTTGCGTGGGGAAATCCTTCTCTTTGTAACAATAGGCATGTAATTCCACCACACTGCCACCAGTTTTTTCCGCCCACTCCTTATACTCTCTTTGAATACGATGATAAAGAGTGATACTGTCCGTTAAACGATAACCAGAAAGAGAGGTAAAATTACTATGGGGCCAGTAGAAATCCCTGTCTAACCAAAAACGGGCAACGGCAAAGGGGTCAGCTAATGCTAAACTCTCTACTTGGGAAAGAGTATCCGGATAACTCTCCCTATCCCCCTCTATTAAACGGAAGAGATGTTTAACCCCCCTCACATCAGTGGCAATTACATAATAGTCGGCAGTGAGGGTTTCTGGCATGGCAGGGGTGGCGTCAGTGGCCACTAATTTCACTCTCCCCTCTTCCCTCTCCACTACCCTATATTTGGCAAGATTTCTCTTGGCAGGAGGTAGTTTTACTTCCCCCTTCTGATTATACACCGCCCCATGACAGGGACATATAAAACTTCCATCCTCCTGTCTACTAACTACACATCCTTGGTGGGTGCAACTGAGAGACAATGCTAAATCATTGTCCTTAGCTACAGCAAAAAGCTGGTCGCCAGCGCCATAATAGTCATAATAGTCATCCCTAAGGTAAGGGTTTGAGTCTACCCAGAAGGGCACATTGCCAATTCCCTGACCCCCTCTATAAAATTGTAGAGAGGTGATTCTGCCATTCTCACAAACAATCCTACTGATATGAGCCTCCGTGATAATCTTACCCCCATTGTGGAGGATAGATTGGGCAATGGGAGTCACTAAACTTCTACCCATATCGTCTACAGTACCATTAAAGGCCAAACCTTCGGGATTGCCGAAGAAATAGAAATGGAAAAATTGCATTAATTCCCCCGCACTCAACAAATCTGGCGCGTTTAGGGTGGACTTACCAAAAGGCAAAAAATATAAGTCAAACAACCCCTGAGGGATATTAGTGGCCCACTGGGTGACGGAAATATGATCTAAACTGTTATAGGTGTCTGGGATCTTAAAACTAGTAATAGCACGAAAAACGCCCCAATGCCCTGGATTGGTCAAGTCTATGCCCCAACTAAGGAAATTGGGGGAGGAAATGGCTAAATCCACAACATTCCAGGGAAAACTAGAATGGGAGGGGCGGAACACTTCTGGTTTGTATTTGTTATCCTTGAACAAAAGGGAGTAAAAGTTGAGAGATTGGAAATTCTTTTCAATGGCAATTTCCCTCACAATACTCCAAAGATTATAATACTGGGGGAAAAAACCATGAAAACCATGTTCCATAGTAAATTTCTCCTCCCCCACCTGGATTTGCCAACTAGCAATTTTCCCCCCCAACTGAGGTGACTTTTCTAACAGTATAACCTCAAACCCCCTGTTGCCTAATTCATAGGCACAGGCTAAACCCGCTAAACCGCCGCCTATCACCACCACTCTTTTCGGCTGGCTTACACGAGTGGGTAACTGGAGATTATCCCATACATGAATTGTCGGTTTTGGCTTTGCCACCCGAGAATAACCTACTGCCCCTAGAATGCTTGCAATAGCTGATAATTTTAGTAAACTCCTACGGGATATCTTTTCCATGAGACTATATGCCTACAATGATTGCTATTATCCTTCAATCGACTTAATATTATTTAACAAAACATCCCCTCTGTCACCCGGCTTCTCCTTTCCTACTTCTATTTTCCTCTTTACATTATTCTTTCCCGCTGCACCTCTCCCTTTGATAATTTTTCTCAATAAAAAAATTACCAGCACAAGCACCTTGACAGTACCTCCGCCTGTCGCCAACACCCCCTCATAGCACGGAGAAGAGGCGACTGTCAAGGGTGGGAAGGTAACTGTCGGTTAAGTTTACCGCTGCGATAACCCTCTAAATCCAAGGTGACATACTTAAAACCAAGGCTTTGATAGTAGCTGACTAATTCTTGGAGGTTGCAGTTGCAGATAAACCTTTGAATGTCTTGTGGCATTAATTCAATTCTGGCAGTGTCGCCATCATGTCTTACCCGTAGGTTTTTATATCCCAACTTGCGGAGATAGATTTCCGCCCTGCCAACACGATATAATTTCTCTGGGGTGATTTCCTCGCCATAGGGAAAACGGGAAGACAAACAGGGTTGTGAAGGCTTATCCCACCACGGCAATCCTAAAAGTTTGGAGATTTCCCTTACTTCTATTTTACTAATCCCCACTTCTGCTAGAGGCGAACGCACCCCCCTCTCCCTGGCAGCCTGAATACCTGGACGATAATCCTGTAAATCGTCCACATTAACACCATCAATTATATAGGGATAACCCCTCTGTTGGGCAATAATTTTTAGTTTGTCATGCAATTCGCTTTTACAAAAATAACAACGGTTGACAGGATTGGCAGTATAATTGGGATTGTTCATCTCCTCTGTTTCAATCAATTCATGTTTGATTCCTATCCAATCAGCCTGTTGTTGTGCCTCATCTAACTCTTCTGGTAGTAGGGAGGGGGATACCCCAGTGATGGCCAATGCCTTGTCACCCAACACATCATAGGCTACCTTAGCCACTAGACTACTGTCTACCCCCCCCGAATAGGCTATCAACGCCTTTTCCATCTGTTGAAAGATGGCAGTCAAGGCAGTCAGTTTCTCTTGGATACTCATTTTCCCATCTTCTCCACCTACTTAGTGATTGATTGTACCTGATTGTCGGGGTTGGCCCGGGAATGGGGAATTTGCGACTGACTTGAATCCTCTGACTCAAAAGAGTGGTAAGTGGTGGGGAAGGTGGCAAAGGAAAAAGGTTGATGGAAAAGCAAATAGAGACAGGGGATTAAAAATAGGGTTAAAACAGTAGCTAAGGATAAGCCAGAAAATACAACTATACCCAGGGGTTGAAGAAACTTACTCCCATCCCCCATCCCCATGGCCAAGGGTAACATACCTAAAACTGTAGTTATGGTTGTCATCAAAATTGGACGTAGACGTTGAGAGGCAGCCTGTAAAATAGCAGTATAGCGACTGGCTTGTTTTACCTTTGGGTTTTGTTGTTGTTGTGCGAAAATCTGATTGGCCAATTCTACCATAACAATGGCATTATTTACCACAATGCCCACCAGTAAAACCGCACCAACAATCACAGTGGCCCCCACCGCCGTTTTGGTAACATATAAACCAATAATCCCCCCAGACAACGCCAAGGGAAGGGTAAACATAATAACTAACGGATCTATCAGTGAGTTATATTGTACTGCCATAACGGTAAACACCAGAAAAGCCGCCAAGCCAGCCAACAGGGGAAGAGTAGACTGCAGTTGTTTGTTACTCTCTGCCGCCAAGGAGGGGAGAATGCGTATTCCCTCTGGTAAGTCTACACTGTCTAGAATTTCTCTAACCTCCGCAATAGCCGCCCCAAGACTGGCATTTTCTGCTAAACTACCCGCAATAATATACACCTGTTTCTGATTTATTCTCTGAATTAGGGAAGGAGATTCCCCCTTGCCAATAGTAGCCACCTCCCCCAGGCGAATAATTTGATTGTCTCTGGTTAACAGGGGAATGTCTAGAAGGGTATTGACATCTTTGATAGAATCTGGCTCAAATTGTACCCGAATGTCTACCAGTCTGTCTCCCCTTTGCAGTTGGGAAACTACCACTCCAGAAACACTGGTTTGTAAGGCAGTGGTAAAATCGCTCAGTCGGAGATTAAAATTAGCTAAACGGGTCAAATCCGGCGTAATAACAAGCTCATCTTGACGAGGGTCAGTTTCTGGGCGAAAATTAGCCAGTTTCGCTTTCTCATCTAAAATTCTGGCTATCCTCTTCCCAGTAGCCTCCAGTGACTTCTGATCCCTCCCCTGTATGATAACATCTATATCACCCCTGACAGGAGAATTGTTTAAAATCAAACCCCTCACACTCCCCGGCAACAGCCTAATACGAATGTTTACCAGATTTAACGAATTTATCTCCTTGGATACCCTCGCAATATACGAGTAAACATTACTGCCGGGTTTAAGAGTAATAGTAGCAGAAGCCCTTAAGACATTCTCGTTGGTGGTATTGGCAAACAAGAAACCGCCAGCAGTGGTAAACACATATTCAGTTTCCGGTTGTTGTAAAAGAATTTCATCTAATAAGGCCATTACCCGCCTATTAGTTGCAAGAGTTGTGCCGGGAGGAAATTGTGCGATCAAATTCACCTGCCCAGTGTTGATGGATGGTAAAATTTCCTGGGGCAACTGTGGTGCCAGCTTTAGAGAAACACCCCCCAACAGCAGGAATATAAATAATACCACCAACCAACGAATACGAAGACAAAAACTCAGAATCGAAGTATAAAGGCGATTGAAGCGGCGAAAAAGACAATTAAACCAATAGATGGGGAAAAAATATCTAATATTGCTGGAAAAGCCCAATGTCATAAGACGTGCCGTCAACATAGGCACTACAGTTAAGGCCACCAGGAGGGAAACAGCTACCGCAAAACTGATAGTCAAAACCAACTGGTTAAACAACAGGGAGACAAAACCACCTATCAGCAAAAAAGGCAAAACCGCCACTAGGTTAGTGGTAGTGGAGGCGAGTAAGGCCGATTCCACAGCTCCGGCACTATTGATAGAATATTGTAATATTTGCCGGCGATGGACCCCCTTTTCTGGATGAGGATTATGGTTTAGTTTCTCCGTGGCTTCCACAATGGTTTCCAACATGACGATGGAATTATCCACCACAATGCCTACCCCTAAAGCTAACCCCCCCAAACTAAAGATATTCAAACTGAAACCAAATAGCTTCATTAGAATTATCGCCCCTAGGGTGGCAAGGGGGATAGATATTACAATAATAAGGGTTTGTCTTAGAGAACCCAAAAAAAGTAATACAGAAATTGATGCAAGTATAGTACCGATAACTCCGGCAGTGATGACGTTATTAATAGCCTGACGGATAAAAACAGACTCGTCTAGAGTAGGCAATAGGGTTATGTCTCTGGGAATAACACCAGCAGCAGTCAACTCCTCAATTTTAGCCTTGACGGCATTGATTACCTCTACCGTGTTAGCCTCCGCTTGTTTTTGGATACTCACCTTGACAGCAGGATTGCCATTGAGAGAAACAAAAACTCGTTGCTGTTGTCTTCCATCCACAATGGTGGAAAAGTCTGACAAATAAACTCTTCCAGCAGAGTTGGGGATGGCAAAAGACAATGAAGCCAAGTCTTCCACCTTAGTAAATTTGCCTTTTACCCTAGTCAAGGATTCAGTTTCCTCTCCTAGAAAACGCCCGCCTGCTATATCCTGATTAGCATCTCGGATTTCTGCCAAAACCGTGTTAAGGGGTATCCCCAACCCCTGTAGTCGACGCCAATCCAATAAAACCCTAATCTCCTCGTTGACACCACCAGATACATCCACTGCCGCCACCCCCGGTATCACCGTCAATTCCCTGGCTAACTCCTCCTCGGCAAAAATCCGCAAAGCTAATATATCCTTTGTATCACTGGTGACAGCAAACTCGTAAACGGGTAACTGGGAAGGCTCAAATTTAAACACCCTAGGGGTTTCTATACTTGCCGGCAGACGGTTGCGAGCTCGGTTCAATGCTGCTATAGTGTCATTTAGGGCTTGGTCCACATTGCCCCCAACCCTAAAAAACAAATCTACACTGATACTATTCTCCCTAGTCTGGGAATAAATCAATTCTACCCCCTCTACCGCAGATAGGGTTTCTTCTATTGGGCGAGTGATTTCCTCCACTGCCACCTCTGGGGAGATTCCCTCTGTGTTTAGTCTAACCCCAATACGGGGATAGGTGATAGAAGGCAACAAGTCTACCTGCATCTGGGTGACAAAGAAAACACCCACCACCACTATTGCCAGGGTAAGGATTGCTGTGGCAATGTGACGCCGAATTGCTAAACCACTAATACTGAGATGATACTGGTGGTGACTATTAAAATCCTGAGGGAAAGACATGCATGATTTCCGGCAGTCTACACTGGTCTATTGTAGCTTCCTAAAATCCTTTTGCCCACCCACTCTTCTACCCCTTTACAGCCCAACTGTAAACTTAATTAAATTAAACTTTTCAGAACTTCCCCAATGTGTAAGAATAGAAGACTCGTAATCTTAAACCCAGCCGCGAATATCACGAGTGCCACTTCTTTTTGTCCATCTTTGTAATATTCGTGTAATTCGGGGCTTTGAACTACATTCTGAATTATTCCATTGACTCCAAAATCTCAACCATGAAAGTAGGCGATCGTGTTAGAGTGATAAAATCAGTAATCGTGTATCACCATCCCCAGCATAAAAATCAACCCTTTGACGTTTTGGGAATGGAAGGAGAAATTATTAGGATTGTCAACCAGTGGCAAGGAAGGCCAATTAGTGCTAATTTACCCTATTTAGTTCAATTTGACAAAAAATTTAAAGCTCATTTTCGAGCAGATGAAATAGCTATTATTGATTCGGAAAAATAAAATCTCCCCAATTTATTTAAGGGTTTTTCCCGTCTATCCCCGCCATTGTCTCTCATTAGTCCGTGATAGAGAAATTAAGCCATAAACACCCCAGACGGGGACAACTGTTTTATTCCCTCCCCCCCTCTCGGGAGGAAAATGATTGAAACAACGGGATTTCTGTTATATATGTTATTAGGGAAACAACCATAAAAGAGTTTTATGTTGTCATTAGAATCTCCCTATTGCAATGCCACGGAAAGAATCCCCACCAATTCCCGTATACTAGTAGTAGAAGATGAGGAGTTAATCCGAAGTATGATTGTCCTCAATCTCACCGAAGAAGGGTATGAGGTGATTGAGGCAGAGTCTGGAAAAGAAGCCTTGAATGTTTTGGAAAATCGCAACCAAAACAACCCCGACGAGAAAATAGACTTGATTATCCTGGATTTAATGCTACCAGAAGTCAATGGCCTAGACGTCTGTCGTTTCCTCCGCTACCAGGGTAATCATGTACCTATTCTCATTTTGAGTGCTAAAGCCGGTGAGACTGACAGAGTGTTAGGATTAGAAATAGGTGCCGACGACTATATGACAAAACCCTTCAGTATGAAGGAATTAATCGCCCGTTGTCGTGCACTTTTGCGTCGTTATGCCCTCAATTTTAATTGTCCCACCTACCCCACCGTGCGTCAGTATAAGGACATTACCCTTTTTCCCGACGAGTGTCGGGTTATAGTAAGAGGCAAGGAAGTTAATCTTTCCCCCAAAGAATTTCGTCTTTTAGAGCTGTTTATGACCTATCCTAAAAGGGTATGGGAGAGAGAGCAATTAATTCAACAGGTTTGGGGGCCAGATTTTGTAGGCGAACCGAAAACAGTTGATGTACATATCCGCTGGCTACGGGAAAAACTAGAAATTGATCCAAGTAACCCGGAGTATATAGTAACAGTAAGGGGCTTTGGCTATCGTTTCGGTTAACTCATAACGGTTGAGAGAGGATGATTTACTTTCTACTGGGGTTGGCGATGGGTTTAATTTTCCACCTCCACCGGTGGCATCGCCTCGACCAACAGTTGAATGACATCCTCTATAATACTCTTGGTATTTCCCCCCTTCATTCTGTCGCCAAAATCCCACAGATTAAAAGGGGTATTAACTCTCTTCAAAATGAACTGAAACATACTAAACTTCAGATTTCAACATATAATGAACTGATAGATAATCTCCCCCTCGGTTATCTTAGGATAGATGCCAATAATCGTTTAGTAGACTGCAATAAACAAGCCCGAATTCTCCTTAACATTAACCGTTGGAATCCTGATTTTTTCCGACTATTCCTTGAGTTGGTACGTTCATATGAATTGGATCAACTAATCCAGCAAACCCGTTTATTACAGGAAAAACTAACTCTAGAATGGCAATTTTTTCCAGAGTTAAACTCCGTTTTAGATGGACAGGATATTGAAGAAAACTCAGAGGTAAATCCACTTTCTCTCAAAGCCTACAGTTTTCCTCTTGAAGGTGGTGAAGTAGCCTTATTCATTGAAGATAAAACATCCTTACAAAAGTTGCTGAAGAGGAAAGAAGAATTTTACTCCGATTTGAGTCACGAATTAAGAACTCCCCTAACCTCTATGTTATTATTATCAGAAACCCTCCTCAACCACACTGATGAAAGAGGGAAACTATGGGTAAAGCAATTAAACAGGGAGATAAATAGGCTCGCAGAGTTGGTGAAAAACTGGCTGGAAATTTATCAACTGGAGAATAACCCCCATTCCGTTTTGAGCTTTGAAATCATAGACTTGGAGGAAGTGGTGAAATCCTCCTGGCATTCCCTGGAAATTTTAGCTCAAGAAAAGCAAATATGTTTTGATTATTTTGCCTCAGAAAAAATTTACCTGGAGGCAGACTCTAATCGTTTAAGCCAGGTATTTATCAATCTGTTTGACAACAGCATAAAACACTGTAAA
The DNA here is from genome assembly GCA_015295805.1 of Geminocystis sp. M7585_C2015_104. Classification (NCBI taxonomy): domain Bacteria; kingdom Bacillati; phylum Cyanobacteriota; class Cyanophyceae; order Chroococcales; family Geminocystaceae; genus Geminocystis; species Geminocystis sp. M7585_C2015_104. The sequence goes on from DVEF01000020.1 coordinate 26,068, forward strand.
ACGGGAGGCAGAATCAAGGTGGAGGCAAAAGTTAAAGAGAGTGAAAAGGGGGAAAAACAGGTGGAAATAGACACCATAGACACAGGCAGTGGATTTAACCCGGAAGACTTACCCCATGTTTTTGAAAGACTATATAGGGGAGAAAAATCAAGAGTTAGAAGGGAGAGAAGTGGTACTGGTTTAGGCTTAAGTATAGTAAAACAAATAATTTCTGCCCATGGAGGAAAAATAATAGCAAAAAACCACCCGGAGACCAAGGGGGCCTGGATACAAATCATTATACCCATGAGACAAGCTAAAACAAAAAATAAGTCTAACAATTGCCAGGATTAAAATGATAAACCTCAGTAATAACCCTAACCCAACCAGTGGCTAAATCCGATAAAATCTTTTCCCCCTTCTCCCTACTAGCAGCAGTGGCGTCTCCTATCACCCCACTCTTACTAATCTCCCTAGTTAGCCATGCAAAAGGAAACTTCCCCTCCAAAGACAGCAAATCAGAAAAGACGGGTGGATACTCTCTCACCGCTAACTCCATTTTCACCCATTCTGGTAACAAGGCCAACATCAAACTGGTTTCTGCATCCCCCGCATGAATCCCCCACTCCCTTTCTTTAGGCGTCAGTAACTCATTAGTCACAGTGGCAACCCTCCAGCTAAAAAAAGGAAAAATGGCAAAGTCAGGATACAGCTGATGTAGCTCCCGGGCTACAATTTCTAATATCTGAGGTTGTCCACCATGAGAATTAAACATTATCCATTTACGAAAACCCGCTTTATATATACTCTCGCCAACCTCCATCAACAGACTAGAAAGAGTTTGGCTAGAAATAGAAATAGTACCAGGGAAGCCATCATGCTCGTTAGACTTGCCATAATATAAGGTAGGCAGGGCAAAAGCGGGAATCTCTGACGGCAGTAGACTCAAAGCCTTCCCCAATACTCCCTGACTAATGGCAGCATCCACCACCAATGGTAAATGATAGCCGTGTTGTTCAATGGCGCCAAGGGGTTGAATTATTACTGTATTTTTTTTGTCCGGCAAGGAGTCAACTTCCTGCCAGCTTAGGTAGGCAAAAAAACGTTGAGGTGGAATCCAGCCGTGAATCATAGGGTTTAGGGGTTAGGAGAAAGGGGTTAGAGAGGCACTTAGCAGTATGCCTGCACCTATGGTTATTGTATCTTCAATAACACTTCAAGTGTCTGCCTTCAGATCTAAAATAGTATCTTAAAAAGGGCAACACTTCAACACTGATGATCCTAGCAAGAGGAAGTAACCAAAGTGACACTATCACATCAACTCATCGGTGACGGCAATCGGATACAGAAAAACACCTGTGAGGTAGCCCAAGATGTATTACGCATGGGCGCCCTGGTAGAGGAATTATTCCGTTACAGTCACCAAGCCTTATTCCGAGGGGAATTAGATAAGGTTTCCCTAATTATAAAACAGGATAAGGAGGTAGACCGTTACTACCGACAAGTAGAAATGAGGTGTGCCACTATTCTATCCCTACATGCCCCGGTGGCACAGGAGTTGAGAATCATAAGTGCCTTCATGCAACTGGTGAGGGATCTAGAGAGAATTGGCGACTATGCCAAGGATTTGGGGAATATCGCCCTCCGGCTCACCCTTTATCCCCCCCACCCCTGCATGCCAAAACTAGCAATGATGTCTCAAAAAGCACAGATAATGTTGGCTAAGGCTATGGTAGCACTGAGTGAATTAGATGGCGAGGCGGGCAGAAAAATTAAACTATTGGATGACAGTGTCGATAGCGCCTATGATGAGCTCTATCATACTTTAGCACACCAACGAGACATTAAGGGGGTGGTCGAGCCCATTATCCTCCTCGCCTTGGCTACTCGTCATCTGGAGAGAATGGCGGATCATGCTACCAATATAGCTCAGCGCGTGTCTTATATCGTCACCGGACACAGAGACTAGTTACTTAACATACTTAACAATACTTAATAAAAACTAAAATCAGTTTTACAATCCCCTTATAACAAAAACCAATAAGTAGAAAAAGGTGGGGATGACTATCCCACCTAAAATTGTTACATAACCCACCACACCCTTAGACGGCAGAAAGAGAAGGAGGGATATTCTCTACCCACTTTCTAGGGGGAGACTGACGCCGGATATTACGCCATATTTGAGTTGCAGCCAACGCGCCATCCGCCACCGCCACCGCTACCTGATTTAACCCCTTTTTCAAGTCTCCCACTGCAAAAATACGCTCATGACTGGTTTGACACATTTCGTTAGTCACCAGATTTTCCCCATCCCACTGTAACCCCTTGATTCCCTTCAAATACTGATTGTGATAAATTGAGCCCATATTGATTAAACCAGTAGTAGCCTCTACAAACGTGCCATCCACTAACTCTACCCCCCGCAATTTATGATTTTCCCCCACAAAACGAGCAATTCGTGCCTCATAAAGGGGAAAACCGTATTCTGCCAATTTTCGTTTCATCTCGTCACTAACTGTGCACAATCCATGGGTTAATACAGAAATGTAGGGGGTGAACCAGTTTAACACAAAGGCAGCGTTGATTTGTGACTCATTAGCTACAATTAAAACAGATTTTTGGTCCCACATGTCAAATCCATCACAAATCATACAGACGTGAAGGGTATAACCGGCATAGTCATAAACATTCTGCATGTCATCCAGTTGGGGGAGAATATCAATAATACCAGAAGCGGCAATGAGATACTTACTCCTAAAAACGGGATAAATGCTATTTTGCTTCCCCACCTTCACCTTAACCGCAAAGGTTTCCCCTTCATCCACCACCTCTTCTACATATCCCCGGAGAAAATCTGCCCCCCATTCAATAGCCTGTTTGGTAGCATGGTTTAAGATCTCTCTTCCCGGCGTGGTAGGATCAATCCCAACATAATTTCTCAATTCTTGCATCCAAAAAGATCGACCCTTCCCTTTTTCTACCACTAGACATTTTAAACCATAACGAGCTAAGTAGATAGCCGCCGACAACCCCCCCATTCCACCACCAACTACAATGGCATCATAGATCGTATTCAGACGAGACTCTAAGTTTTTACTGGATAACTTCATCAGTCACCTCTTCCCAATCCAATCACAATATGACTATCCAATTCACCTTTTATCTTAACTAAAATCAGCAAGAAGTCTCCCCCCTATAACACCCTTGATAGCCAACTAAAATATGCTACACTCGGTCTGTGGTAATAACCAAAAGAAAAGAAGGGAAAACAAGAGACTTGCCACAAGGAGGGTAGTAACCCCAATTTCCCATGTCACGGATTGTCACCTTTTCTCCAGCATATACCATTGTCCCTACCTACGAGTGTTTCAACCGTTGCCTTTACTGTAATTTTCGAGTAGATGTTGGCAAGGCTTCCTGGTTGGAGATAGAAACTGCCAAGAAAATCCTTGCCTCCCTCAGGGGTGTCACAGAGATTCTCATCCTTAGCGGCGAGATTCATCCCCTTTCCCCCCGACGCCACTTGTGGTTTCAAAGGATTTATCATTTAGGCAAACTCGCCTTGTCTTGTGGTTTTTTCCCCCATACCAATGCGGGAGTTTTAAGCTATGAGGAGATGAGTCGACTAAAACGGGTTAATTTCTCCCTTGGTTTAATGTTAGAACAAGTTGTCTCCTTAGATGTCCATAAACATGCCCCCACCAAGAGGCCAGAATTGAGAATACAACAACTACAATGGGCTGGAGAGCTTAAAATTCCCTTTACCACAGGCATTTTGTTGGGCATTGGCGAGACAAATCAAGACCGTTATGAAAGTTTAAAGGTAATTGCCTCAATTCACGAGAAATGGGGGCATATCCAAGAAGTTATAATACAACCTTATAGACCAGGCAGGCAAGATAAATACCAAGGCAAGCCTATAAGTAAAGAGGAAACCCTAGAAGTGGTAGCCATGGCAAGAAGGATTCTTCCCCCCGACATTACCATACAAATCCCCCCCAACCTAATTTCCGATAAACAACTTCTCCTAGAAGCCTTACAACTGGGAGTAAGAGATTTGGGGGGTATTGTCGTCAAGGATGAAGTTAACCCCGACTACCCCCATGAAGATATAACTACTCTCAGAGATTTTCTGCGAGAAAATGGATGGCAATTAAAACCCCGTCTCCCCGTCTACCCTCAATACTATTCCTGGTTACCCCCTCACCTACAGACACTCATCCAAAACTTCCTATCTCAAAACAAAAATTATCTCTGTCACCCCCCCACCTTATAAATCTCCACTGGTTTTCTCTTCCCCCTGTTTACCCATCCCCATATTGTTTCCCCTGACAGGATAATCTAATCATCCCCCCTCCACCACCTTACTAATCCGAGTCGTTAATTATCCCCCGTGTTAGCTAAGATGTTCAAACAGGATTTTAAACCCTATTCCAATCAACACTAAACCCCCTATTGCCTCTGCCTGTCTCTCAAAAAGATGCCCAAATTTTCCCCCCAAAAACACGCCAGTGAAACAAATAAGAAAAGTAATTATGCCAATTATTATAGATACATAAACCACAGATACCTGAATAACGGATAACCCCAAGCCTACAGCCAAAGCGTCAATACTGGTGGCTATTGCCAAGGTGAGTAAAACATAAAGATTGCGAAAGTCTACGCCTTCGTCTTCCTCCCCCTCCTCGGTGAGGGATTCATAAACCATTTTACCCCCAATAAAACCCAACAAGACAAAGGCCACCCAGTGGTCAAAACTAATGATAAAATCACGAATGGTTAAACCCAAAGTCCAACCTACAATCGGCATCAAAAACTGAAAGCCGCCAAAAAAAGTGCCTATAGTGGCCGCATCCCTAAAAGTGACTTTCTTCAGGGAAATCCCGCCACCGACGGAGACGGCAAAGGCATCCATCGCCAAGCCAACAGCAGTGAGAAAAATGGTGATTGAATCCATGGGAAAAATCTAAACGAAACGAGTTAGACTTATACGATAACGTTCTCTTTTAGTTACTTCTATATTGTCTATCTGTAGTCTACCTTTGCCACGAAAGGAGACTAAATCACCCACCCTCAGATTATAACTGGGTTGGGTAACTTCTTTCCAATTTACCCTTACATCCCCATTAACTATTGCAGAGGCCATTTTACTACGAGATATGCCAAAACCAAAAGAAGCAACGGCATCCAAACGACAGGATGCCTCCACCGTCGTCATGGTTTTTGTCTTTGGTGGCGAAACCTTCAATTGAGACAACTCTATCCTACTTACCGTTACAGGTACACTACGGACTCTGGTTAGGGAAGTCTCTAAAAATTCGGCAATCTCTGGGGTGACAATTACTTGTGCACCTCTTTCCCCTAAAACAATAATATCACCCACCTTGTCCCTTACTATACCAGTGGCTAGAATAGCACCAAGAAAGTCCCGATGGGTGGCGGTGTCAAAAAGAAAATTACCAGCAATATCTAAAGCCACTAGAGGAATCTGATTTATGTCTGCCTCCATTTCCTGTCGAAAGATTCCTATTCTCTGTCTTTCAGCAGTGGCGTAACCCCCCCAACTAATAAGTTTTACCTCTGTGAGGTTAGAAAACAGTCTCTCAATTTCAGCCAATACAGCAGGAGAGACAAAATCCGTGATAACTAACTCCCAAGTCTTAAGTGCCTTTTCAGCCTTATCCAGAATTTTTGCAACCTCCTCCCTGTTTTCTACTCTTTTTAACAATTCTTCTTTTGGCAACATCTAGTCTCTCTTGTTTTCACCCTACTCACTCTACCTATATACGATTATGACACTTCCTGACAGTCCACACCCACTGGGTAAGGCTACTGGTTAGCAGGAGTTAGCGGGAGTGGACATGTAACATTTTCTGTTAAGATGTGAAAAACAAGTTCTTCAATTATAGCCTTTCAAGGAATAACTAAAATACTAGATGTTTGGACTGATAGGTCATTTAACCAATCTGGAGCATGCCATTAGGGTAGCAGAAAAATTGGGCTATTCTCAATATGCCAGCGAAGGATTTGAGTTTTGGTGTTCCGCACCACCGGTTTTGTTAGAACAATTTGAGGTAAAAAGTGTCACCGGCGAGGTAATTCAGGGTTGTTATATAGAATCCTGCTTCCTGCCAGAAATGCTAGACAACCGTCGTATTAAGACAGCCATTAGAAAAATCCTTAACGCCATGGCATTGGCACAAAAGCACAATATCCATATTACTGCCCTAGGTGGCTTTTCTTCCATTATCTTTGAGGAATTCAACCTAAAGGAGAATAAACGAGTAAGAAACGTAGAATTAGACTTCCAAAAATTTACAACCGGTAATACCCACACTGCTTATATTATCTGCCGCCAAATAGAATTGGCCTCTGCCAAACTAGGAATAGACTTAGATAAGGCCACCGTGGCTATTTGTGGTGCTACGGGTGATATTGGCAGTGCAGTATGTCGTTGGTTGAATCAGAAAACGCAGGTGGGGGATTTATTACTGATTGCCAGGAATCGCGAGCGTCTGGAAAACCTACAATCAGACTTAGGTAGGGGAAAAATTATCTCATTGGAGGAGGCTTTACCCCTAGCGGATATAGTCGTCTGGGTAGCAAGTATGCCTAAGGGGTTACAACTGTCGGCAGAAATTTTTAAAAAACCCTGTTTGTTGATTGATGGGGGTTATCCCAAGAATCTCGCTTCCAAAATAGAGCATCCGGACATTAAAGTGTTAAATGGGGGTATAGTGGAACATTCCCTTGATATTAATTGGACTATCATGGAGATTGTGGAGATGGAAATCCCTAGTCGCCAAATGTTTGCCTGTTTTGCGGAAGCCATGTTATTAGACTTTGAAAAATGGCATACCAACTTTTCTTGGGGGCGAAATCAAATTACAGTAGAAAAGATGGAGAAAATCGGCGAGGCTTCCATCAAACATGGTTTTCAACCTCTCTTGACTTTTGCCACCTAAACTGATTTGGTTTAATTGGGGGATATTCTCTATCTTCCGAGAATCTTTCCCCTCAAAAATTTTCCCAACACGGCAATGGACAGATTTGCTAGTTTTTCCTTGCGATTGTTTGCTTTTCTTGTTTCCCTTTTGGGTTTATTTATTGTTTTATTGCCCTTTGTTTTTGTGGTGTATACCTCCCTGTTTGGGACTGAAATAAATCCCCATTTTACCTGGCGTTATTACTACCAGGCCTGGAAAATTGGCAATTTTCCTCTCGCCTTTAGCAATTCTGCTCTAGTGGCATTTGCCTGTGTTTTTACCCAAGTGTTAACATCTTCTTTGGCCGGTTATGCTTTAGCCAGGATTAGTTTTAAAGGGAAAAACTTTCTACTTATTTTGATAATATCAACTCTAATTATACCTTTTCAGGTATTAGTAATTCCCATATTCCTCCTTCTAAAAATCGGCAACATGCTCAACACATACTGGGCACTAATTTTACCGTCAGCAGCCAGTGGCTTTGGCATATTTTTTATGCGTCAATACTTCCTATCACTGCCAATAGAATTAGAAGAAGCGGCCATATTAGATGGCGCCAATGCTTGGCAAATAATTTGGGAAATTCTCCTACCCTTGGCTAAACCGGCAGTGATTACCCTCTCCCTTTTTACCTTTATTGGGGAGTGGAATGACTTATTTAAACCCCTGGTATTCACTAATAACCCAAAACTAATGACAGTGCAACTAGCCTTGGCCAGTTTTCAAGAACAGTTTACCAGTAATTGGTCCCTGCTGATGGCGGCGGTAGTAATAGCCACCCTACCGGTAATTATTCTTTTCATTGTCGGGCAAAAAGAATTCATTCAAGGCATCAGCAATACGGGGATAAAAAACTAGATTTTATTTCTCACAGCCCCACCAATGAGTTACAATGACTAATAATTGTTGTTTTCAGTGAGAGGAACATTCTACTATCTATGTTACCCCAGGTAAAAGTTTTACGTCCAGAAGGAATGCTTGATGCCAGCAAATCCACACAATTTCGTCAACAAATCAAAGATATAATCAATGAGGGCGCCCGCTATATCCTGATAGACTTGAAAAAGGTTAATTTTATAGACAGTTCTGGCCTTGGGGCTCTAGTTTTAGCCCTAAAAATGGTAAAGGAAAAAGGGGGAAAATTGTTTTTAATGTCCTTAAATGAGCAGGTAAAAATGTTATTTGAACTGACAAATACAGGACACCTATTTGAAGTAATAAACGATGAAGCGGAGTTGGCGGAAAAAATAAAAGCCTAGTGCCAATATCTAACAGGCATCCTAAGGGGCATTCCGACAGGGAGTCTTCCCAGTCTGATGTTTATACCCTTAAAATAGGGTAGGATTGTATCGAAGTTTAAAGGAATATTAAGAAATATGATGTTGGGGGTAGACAAGAAGGGAGAAGAGTTTTACAGTCTAGAAGACTGGAGAAAGGGATACCAGTCACAAACAAAAGAGGAAGAGTATTGGATAGAAGAAGTAGAAGGGGAGATACCTCGGGAGCTGTGTGGTACATTATATCGCAATGGACCTGGCCTGTTAGAGGTATTTGGCACCCCCCTGAAACATCCTTTTGATGGGGATGGCATGGTTTGTGCCTTTAGCTTCAAGGATGGCAGGTGTTTTTTCCGCAATAGATTTGTCAAAACCGAGGGCTTTTTAGAGGAACAAAAGGCGGGTAGAATGCTTTACCGTGGGGTGTTTGGCAGTCAGAAACCCGGGGGGTGGCTGGCTAATATTTTTGATATTCGCCTTAAAAACATAGCCAATACAAACGTAATTTACTGGGGAGGTAAACTGTTAGCCCTATGGGAGGCAGACCATCCCTACAGTCTCCATCCGGAAACTTTGGACACCATCGGCCCTACTGACTTAGATGGCATTTTAGCACCAGGGGAGGTATTTTCGGCACATCCTCGTATAGACTCTCATTCTCCCTTTAATGGGGGTAAGCCGTCACTGGTGAATTTTGGCGTCAAGACGGGATTATCTAGTACTATAACCGTCTATGAGTTAGATGAAAAAGGAGGGTTAATCCAAAAGTATAGTCATATTATCCCTGGTTTCTCCTTCATTCACGATTTTGTCATCACCCCCGACTATTGCATCTTCTTCCAAAACCCCACCAGTTATAATCCCCTTCCCTTCTTGTTAGGATTAAAGGGTGCGGGGGAATGTGTTAAATTCCTCAAGGGTAAACCCACTAATATTATCCTTATTCCCCGACGTCCACCCCACAAAGATGTTATCAAAATAGAGACAGAGGCGGGGTTTATTTTCCATCATGCCAATGCCTTCCAGATGAGCGAAAAGGAGATTATAGTAGACTCCATCTGTTATGAACAGTTAGCACAAATTGACCCCAATAGCAGCTTTAGGGATGTAGACTTTGATAAACTGGCACCAGGACAGTTATGGCGGTTTAGACTAGATTTAGTAGCCAGGAAAGCCACCAGGGAGTTAATAAACGCCCGCTGTGTGGAATTTCCATCCCTTCATCCGGGTAGGGTAGGACACAAATACCGTTACCTGTTCATCGGTGCTAGTCATCATCCTACCAGAAATGCACCCCTACAGGCCCTTCTAAAACTGGACTTAGAAACGGGCAGTCAACAACTCTATTCCTTTGCTCCAAAAGGCTTTGCTGGCGAGCCCATCTTCGTTCCTAGGGCTCATAATATCACCGATGGGGAGGATGACGGTTGGGTTCTCCAGTTAGTTTACAATTCTTTACATCATCGCTCCCAGTTAGTGATTTTTGATGGCAAAAACATCTCCTCCCCGGTGGCCATTTTGCACCTTAAAAGACACATACCCTATGGACTTCATGGCCATTGGAAACAGGATTAGGGGCATTGTCACTTAGTTAACTCCCCCACTTGTCAGTTTCCAGTCCACGGTAGTGCGTCATTCTGCCATCAGATTTGCTTCCCCATTACATTTAAGGCGTCTGACATTTCACGGACATACAATTTTTTATGGCCCATCAATTCTAGTCTTCTAGTCCTACTGTAGAGTCTTTTTGGCTGTTTTAAATTGTCTCAATGTATCCTCTTGTTAGTGCCGGTGGGGATTGGGAATAAGCAAAGAGTCTGGGATAGGAAAATTTTCTCGTTACATTTCTTAATTTTTTCCTCCCCGCCGCCGCCTTTGTGTTAGGATGGGGGAGAGGGTAGGAAGGCAGGATAGGTGACTGCCAGGGGTGGGTCTGCCTTTTATTTAAATGATACTTAATATCAATTAATAAAATAAACTGAACAAGGGGAAGAGGGGTTTTTGAAGGTTGTAAAAAAGATAAAATAGCAATAATGAGGGGCAGAGGTATAGTAGCAAAGGTATAAAAAGTAAACCAACTAGGCGGCCATCCAACCCCAAGGGAGGCGGGATGGTAAAGGCTACCCTTGAATAACCTCACCTATGGCGGCAGGCAGGAGGATAGTCCGTGCCCAGGCAAGAGAGAATGTCGAGCGCCGCCATTTCTGGCCTTTTACCATCTATTATCGCTCTGTAGCTTACTCTTCTCGTTTTATCTGTTCTTATGGCTGCTAGGCCTTCACTTCCGCCCTTTCTTTCTCTAATTGTGCCAGTTTGGCATTATTTTCTCTCAATGCCACGGGCAGAAGAGGATTAGGCAAAATCACAGTGTATAATATTTCCCTACCTCCGTCATGGAAGCCCTACACAAAACCCTGAAGCCGAGATATTACCCCCTCAGGGCGTAAATTTGAGCCATTATAGTTAAAGCTAGGGCATATTTGTATTACGTCTAGCTATCTGTAACCCAGCGCCTTCAAGAGGGAGGAAAAAATCTCACGACACAGGGTTGGTATACCAGATAACAGCGACCATCCCGGGATAGGCATAAAGAGCCAGAATTCCCCCCTCTCCCTTCCGGCTTAAATCAGAAAAATTATCGCTTTTATTGAAATTATCTAGCATTAAAGTTAAAATGTTTATCGGGAAATTAGATGAATAAGTGGGAGAAATGAGCAAAATAACTAGAAGAGTATTTCTAGGGGCGTCGGCAGCGATAGGGGCAGTGGCTTTGGCCGAGCTAACGGGGGCTAAGCACAGTTTTGCCCAGAGGAAAAAAGGGGGGGTAGTAAATTTATACTCTTCTCGTCACTACAACACAGATAGAAGACTGTATACAGACTTTGAGAGACAAACGGGCATCCGGGTGAATTTGATAGAAGGCAAAGGCGACGAGTTAATAGAAAGAATCAAGAGTGAGGGGAAAAATAGCCCTGCCGACGTCCTCATGACGGTGAATGCGGCAACTCTCTGGCAGGCGCAACAGGATGGCCTGCTTATCCCCGTCAACTCCAGAATCCTAAGAGAGAGAATACCCGCTTATTTGAGGGATCCGGGCAACCACTGGTTCGGCTTCAGTAAACGGGCAAGGGTAATCATGTACAACAAGTCTAAGGTCTCCCCCAGTGAGTTGTCTACCTATGAAGACTTAGCCAACCCCAAGTGGAAGGGGAGAATAGTAATGCGTAGTTCTACAAACATCTATAACCAATCCCTAGTGGCTAACATGATAGCCAGGATAGGGAGAGAAAGAACAGAAAGATGGGTAAGAGGGTTAGTGGCCAATTTTGCTAGACCCCCCGAAGGCAACGACAGTGCGCAAATAGAAGCAGTAGCAGCAGGTGAGGCTGATGTTACTATTGCAAATACCTACTATCTAGTACGTTATGCAAATGACCCGAACAAACGTGAAGTATATGAGAGGGTGGGGGTATTCTTCCCAGATCAACAAGGTGCAGGGGTACATATCAACATCAGTGGTGGCGGCGTTTTGAAGAATGCCCCCAACAAGGAAAATGCCATCAGATTCCTAGAGTATCTGGTGTCCCCTTCCGCCCAAGACTATTTTGCCAGGGGAAACAATGAATACCCGGTGGTAAAAGGGGTAAAACTGGAACCTGTCCTAGCCCAATGGGGTACATTTAAAGAAGACCCTACCGGTGTGTCTAAACACGGGCCCTACCTGGCTGAGGCCATCAGGATTATGGATCGTGCCGGCTGGAAGTAGTGGCCAGGAATGAGACCCTACCCAGTGTTTAAATTGTGCTTTAATAGTAGTACAAAATTGGTGCCCCCCAAAAAGGGTGATTGGTTTGCCATGGTGCCCCTATAATGCTGGATAAAAACACTAGCATAGAGGGGCCAATATTCTGGAATGAATATCAAAACAGAGACTGTCCAAATCCCCAGTGAGGGTGTTGTTATCTCCGCCTATTTGGCGCAACCCTCCCCTACCGAAACCCTCCCCGCAGTGATTGTAGTACAAGAAATTTTTGGGGTAAACGACCACATTAAAGATATTACCCGTCGTTTTGCCCGGGAGGGGTTTGTGGCAATTGCACCTGCCATCTTTCAACGGATTGCCCCAGATTTCGCCACTGGTTATACCCCCCAGGATATTGAAATCGGAAGAAAATACAAAAACCAAACAAAAGCCAAGGAATTACTGGCAGACATTCAGGCTACCGTCAACTATCTGTATCAACTACCCCATGTCAAAAAAACAGGGGTTGGTGCTATTGGCTTCTGTTTTGGTGGCCATGTGGTCTATCTTACTGCTACCCTTCCTGATATAAAGGCTACAGCCTCCTTCTACGGCGCAGGTATAGTCAATTGGTGTCCAGGTGAAGATACTCCCACTATCGCCCGCACTAAAGACATAAAGGGCACTATTTATTGTTTCTTCGGCGAGAAGGATGCTTCCATCCCCTTAGAGGAGGTGGCACAGATAGAGGCTGAGTTGAAGAAATATAATATCCCTCATAAAATTTTCCGCTATCCAGAGGCTGATCACGGCTTCATGTGTGACCAACGCGACAGTTATCATCCTGCTTCTGCCCAAGACGCTTGGCAAAAAGTCTTAGAATTGTTCAGAAGCACCCTATAACAGTTCATTTCCCCCTTTTTGTGGGGGGTTTATATTCTTCTCTTTTTTCTAGGGGGATTTATGTTTAATATTGCCGTCAAGCCGGAAGACAATTATCTTACCTATATCCTCAAAGACTTAGCTACTGATTCCCGTTTAGAAATGGTACCCTCCAGGGGTGGAATAGTTACCAATTGGACAATCCAAGGACAACAAATTCTATATTTGGACAAAGAAAGATTTAAAAACCCCACCCTAACCGTCAGGGGTGGTATCCCCATTTTATTTCCTATTTGCGGCAATTTACCTAACAATATCTTTTCCTACAACGGCAGAGAATATATCATCAAACAACATGGTTTCGCTAGAGATTTGCCGTGGGAATTTGTAAATCAGTCTCAAGACAATTCCGCCAGAATCACCCTGCGTCTTACCAGTAACCCCGACACCCTAGCCATTTACCCCTTTGCCTTTGAGCTTAATTTTACTTACGAGTTGATAGGCAGGAAACTGATTATCCATCAGGAGTATACCAATAAATCTTCAGAGGAGATGCCCTTTTCTGCCGGCTTTCATCCCTATTTCTATACCCCAGACAAAAGCCAAATTACTCTGGAAATACCAGCCAGACACTATTATGACAAAACAGGAGAAACTCGCTTCCCCTTTGACGGCCACTTAGACTTTCAACTGCCAGAAATAGACGTATTTTTCACCGACTTGACGGAGAATAGGGTGTCTTTTCGAGACTTAAAAAGAAAGCTACGAGTAACTATTTTCCTCGAGGAATTTTTCTCAACTATAGTATTCTGGACCCTTAAAGACAAAGAATTCATATGTATTGAACCATGGAGTTCCCCTCGTAATAGTATTAACACAAAAGAGAAATTAAAACACCTAAAACCCGGAGAAAGCTGTCGGACAAAATTAGAAATAGAAGTGGGGGGGTTACAATCATAGGCCCTAATCCCGGGGAAATCCAAAAAAATCTAAAAACCTAACACCCACCCCCGGGGGTTAGAGGGTAGGGCATAAGGGGAGTTGTTAGTTGGCTGATGTGATTTTACCCCGAAAAACAAAGTAGTTGTAGATGTTATAAAACAACATTATTGGTATTAAAAACCCAATAAATATTAACATGAAAACAAGAGAACTGGGGGAGGCTGCAGCCTCATAAATGGTGATGCTGGGAGGAATTATGTAAGGGAATACTACCAGTGCCAACCCAATGAAAGTCAACAGGAAGAGCAATATTGTCAAAACGAAGGGAGTTACCTCCCTCTTCTCGTTTAAACTCTTCAGTAGTAAAACAATCAAGGTGACACCAAGAAGAGGAATAAGGGCAAAAATGTAAACAAAAGGAGGGTCAAATAACCGATTTCTGGCAAAATCGGAAAATATTGGTATAACCGCAGTGATAATAATCGCACCCATCAAGGTGGTAACCGCCGCAATCTTTGCCGTCTTGTAATGGGTCTCTTGTAGTTTGCCTGTAGTTTTCATTATTAGATAACAGGACCCAATTAAAACATAGCCCTGAATCAAGGTTAATGCCACAATAAAACTGCGCCAATTGAGCCAATCCCAGCTGCTGCCGATAAAATGACCATTGGCATCTACGCGGATACCCTCAATAACCCCAGCCAAGGCAAAACCTTGTCCCAATGCGGCGACAAAGCTGCCTATCCCAAATGCCCAATTCCAGAATAACTTACGACGAGAATTCTGTCTAAACTCGAAAGAAACTGTGCGTAAGATTAACCCCACCACCATTATCATGATGGGGATATATAGGGCATTGAGAATGGTACTATAAGCCAGGGGAAATGCACCAAACAAACTACCACCCATCAGAATCAACCATGTGGCATTGGCATCCCATACATTGCTCAAACTCGTCATTAGTATAGTGCGTCTCTCCTCCGAAGAGGCAGTAAGGGAAAGAATCCCTACCCCCAAATCAAACCCATCCAGCATTACATACAAGAACAGGAATAATGCTAGAATAAAAAACCATACAATCGGTAGCAAGTAATTCAGGGTTTCCATAGACTTCCACCATCTCTTACACCAAGGGGCGACTATCAGGAATGTGTTGAGCGGGCGTTACTTCCACGGGGGTTATTTTTTCTCCAGGTAAGGGCAAGTTAAAATCTGGTCCTTTGGCTATAATACGACTACCGAAAAACAAGGCTGAGAAGAATAAAACCGTATAGAGTAACAAGAATACCGTAAGAGAGGCCAACACATTTTCCGGTGGCAAATGGGAAACCGCGTCAGCTGTTCGTAACTCGCCGTATACTGTCCACGGCTGTCTCCCCACACAACGCACAATCCAACCGGCTTCCACTGCCACATACCCCAAGGGCGCCGCCCAAATCCAAGACCACAACAACCATTTTTGTTTGCTAATATACTCAGGAGACAGTTTCCCCCTTAGCCATTGAATTACACTCACCAGCATTATCCCCACAAAGATAAAGCCAATGAGACTCATAACCCTAAAGGAGTAGTAAATCAAACCAATCATGTGAGGGCGATTTTTCTCATCCCATTCCTTCAACCCCAACACAGGCCTATCTAAACGAGGTTTCATTTCTAACAAATATGCCAATCCGTTAGGAATTTTTATCTCCCAGTCGTTTCTTTCTGCCTTCTCATTGGGAATAGCCAACAAACTCCAGTCTGCCTTTTCCCCCGCCGGTATTGTTTCCCATAGGGCCTCCATGGCCGCCAATTTTGTAGGCTGATGGTAGTACACCTGTTCAGCACTCAAGTGCCCTACATATATCTGTAAGGGGGTAATGGCTATAGCTACAGCCAGGACAATTTTAAAAGACTTGGCAAAAAACTCAGTATGACATTGTTTAAGAATGTACCAGGCACTAATGCCACCAATCACAAACAGGGAGGTTTCTAGGGTAGCCAGAAACATGTGGGATACGCTTTTTACCATGAAAGGATTAAAAATGGCGGCAAAATAATCCCTAACCACAAATTTCCCTTCCACAAAATCCCCCCCTGCCGGTGTTTGCAACCAAGAATTGGCCGTCAGAATCCAGAAGGTAGACAGATTGGCTCCTATAGCTACACATATAGTTGATATGTAGTGTATAACAGGATGAACCCGTTGCCAGCCGAATATCATTATTCCCAAAAAGCCGGCTTCCAACATGAATGCCATGGTAGCCTCAAATCCCATGATGCTACCAAAGAAATCCCCCACTGCCTCAGAAAAGGGAGCCCAATTTGTGCCGAATTGGAATGCCATTGGCGCACCAGATGCTACTCCAATCCCGAAATTGAGCACATACAGCTTCGACCAAAAACGGGCATGATAGTAATAATCGGGGTTTTTTGTTTTTAGCCATAACCCCTCTACGATTACTAGATAAATAGCCATGCCCGTGGTTAAGACAGGCCACAACATGTGAAATATGGCAGTTACGGCAAACTGTATTCGGGAAAGGGGGAGGGTATCTGATAAAAGCTCCATGTCTTATTACCCTACGGCAATATGAGTACAATTTTCATTCTATTTGCTTTCCCTGGACTCCCTTGATTTTTAATATTTTTCTAAGATTCTTCCTCTTGCCAAATCAACACAAAGGGTTGTACTATGATGGCCTTAAACTTCTTCGTAGGATTGTTATTCCACTGACTTAGTTGGCTAGCAGAGGGTTTGGCCAATAAGTTTTCATTAATCCAACTTTGTACCAGATTCACATTATCTTCGGCAATGGCACAACCCACTTCCACTAAATCTAGACGGGAAGAAACCAAAATCAATCCATCTCGCAAGGCATGGGGAAGTAAGTCTCGCCAATTTACCTCTGCTAACTGTTGTTGCAACTGTGTTTTAAAATCAGACATAGTGTTTCATCAGATAGATTTTCGTCATTCTAGCACCCTTTATAGATTTTGTTCCAAATATTAAAAAAAAATACAAAATTTCACGGGCTGAAATTTTCCAATACTCCCTCAGATTCATGGACAATTTCCCTCAGTTTATCTAAAAGAAACCCATCCGCTTTCCACAAATTCCTCTGGGAGGCCTCCATTAGTCTTTCGGCCATATCTCGTAAAGCCCAGGGGTTTTTTTCTAGTAGAAAATTTCTAACACTATCATCTAACAAATATGCCTCAGCCACACCAGTAAATAGGAAGTCAGGAACAACTTTTGTGGTGGCCGCATAGGCGAATAAAAAATCCACGGTGGCACTCATTTCAAAAGCACCCCTATAGCCATGATGCATCATCGCCCTTATCCATTTAGGATTCACTACCCTACTACGATACACCCTGGCAATTTCTTCTCGTAGATGACGCACTTTAGGTTTATCTGGTTGAGAATTATCGCCAAAATAAATAATAGGATTTTCCCCCTTCAGATGTCTGACTGCCGCCACTAGCCCTCCCTGAAATTGGTAGTAATTGTCCGAGTCCAGAATATCATGTTCTCGGTTATCTTGATTATGTAAAACTATCTGTAATTCCGTTAATCTTCGGGCAAAAACTTCTGGCTGAAAAACCCCTTTACTTCCCTCATAAGCATAACTACTCCAATTAAGATAAGCCTTGGCCAAATCCTCATCCGTTTGCCAATTTTGAGAGTCAATTAATCCTTGTAGTCCCGCGCCATAAGCGCCGGGTTTTGAGCCAAAAATTCGATAACTTGCCAGCCTCCTGGCTTCTTCCTCATTCAGCCCTTGGCTCAACCAATATTTAGTATCCTCTTCCACCCGCATGGCCAAGGGAT
Organism: Geminocystis sp. M7585_C2015_104; assembly: GCA_015295805.1. NCBI lineage: Bacteria > Bacillati > Cyanobacteriota > Cyanophyceae > Chroococcales > Geminocystaceae > Geminocystis > Geminocystis sp. M7585_C2015_104. The sequence continues at coordinate 43,693 of DVEF01000020.1, forward strand.
TATATTCTCCCTCCTCTTTCAGACTTGCCACATGAAGATTAATTTCGTACAATAGTTCTAGTATGTTGGGGAAACTGTCCCTAAAAAAGCCTGATACCCTTACAGTGACATCCACACGGGGCCTTTTTAAAAGGGAGAGGGGGATTATCTCGTAGTTCACCACTCGACGGTTGTTGCCATCCCAGACAGGTTTTACCCCCATTAGAGCCATGATTTGGGCTATGTCATCTCCCCCAGTCCTCATGGTGGACGTACCCCAAACGGAGATAGCAAGACTGCGGGGGTATTCTCCATACTCTTGGGTATAGGTTTCTATCAGGGTTTCTGCGGCCTTTCTGCCTACCTCCCAGGCTGTTTCTGTAGGTATTGTGCGAATATCTACAGCATAGAAATTGCGTCCAGTGGGCAAAACATCACTTCTTCCCCTGGTAGGCGCGCCACTACCACCACTGGGGATATATTTGCCTTCTAATCCCCTGATAAGATTATCTATTTCCTCCCTAGTTTTCCTCAGTTTTGGGAGGAGATTATCAGCTATCCAATTCAGACATTTTTCTGTGTTTTTGCCCAGACAAATATTACCGGGTTTTTCTCCTTTTATAACCGATTCTACTAGCTGTTGGGCCATTGTTTCTAGTCTTTCTGTATTTCCCCTTTCTATGTCAGATAAATCCCCGCCCTTGGCTAACAAATCCTCTTTTATCGCCTCTATTATCCCCATTTTTTGATAACTGTTAAAACGGGCAATCGCCAGGGTCAAGTCCCTCAATTGCCTCCCCTCAGGGGCAACACCTAAGACGTGTAAGCCGTTTCGGATTTGAGCTTCCTTCAACTCACACAAATAACCATCGGCTAAAGTGAGGAATTCTGCCAAAGAATCTTTTTTGACTTCCTCAACTCCTAAATCTTCATTCAATTTAGTTTTAGCCACTAAACTGTAGATTTTTTCACTGATAACGGGAATACGACTGGGATTTAAACTTTGAGCTTGGTAATATTCATCAATTAAAAACTCCAATTCTAGTAAATCTCCATACAATTCCGCTTGGGTAAGAGGGGGAGTAAGATGGTCTATAATAACGGCATTAGAGCGTCTTTTTGCTTGTGTTCCCTCCCCAGGATCGTTTACAATAAAGGGGTAAAAATGGGGAATACTGCCTATGGCGATTTCTGGATAACAGTTCTCTGACAATGCTATACTTTTTCCTGGCAGCCACTCTAAATTTCCATGTTTTCCCACATGAATAATGGCATCGGCACAAAAAACATTTTTTATCCAGTAATAAAAGGCCAAATAGTGGTGAGTAGGTGGCAAGTCGGGGGAGTGATAACTTAGACTAGGATCTACGTCATAGCCTCTAGAGGGTTGAATGCCTATAAAGATATTTCCCAATTGTATTCCCGGTATGGGAATTTTGTCCGACATTTCTCCGTGGCGGGGGATTTGATTTATGCCTCCCCATTGGGATATAATTTCCCTTTGCACTTTATCGGGGAGACTGGTAAAATATTGCTGATACTCTTCGAGGGAAATAGACTGATTAATTTGTTTCCGGTACAGGATTTCTCTCTCATTAGTAACCCCTTTAATAATACGAAAAACCAACTCATCCCCGTTTTCAGGTATATTCTCAACCAGATAATCATTTTCTTGTAATGCCTTAAGAATTTGGATGCAACTGGCGGGTGTATCTAATCCCACTCCATTAGCAATTCTTCCATCCTTGTTAGGGTAATTGGCTAGTATTAAAGCGATTCTTTTTTCTGAGTTTTTCTTGCGCCTAATTTTGAGCCAATTTTTTGTGAGCTCAACCAAATAGTTTATCCTATTTTCCAGTGGCTGATATACAACAACATCTGTTTCCAAGCGGGGGTGAAAACTAACAGCAGATTTAAAGGAAATGGCACGAGTAATGATTCTCCCATCCACTTCGGGTAGGGCAACATTCATGGCGACATCTTTTGGAGACAATCCCTGAAAACTCTTCTCCCAGTATTCCTGAGTACTCCCACTAAAAATCACTTGTAGTACTGGCACATCTAGTTTTTGCCATAGTTCAATACTGGTTTCATCCCCTATTCTGGCCAAAGAAAAACTAGTAGTGTTGAGAATCAAATCTACTTTTTTATTCGAGATTATCTCCCCAATTTCTAACTGTATGTCTGGCTCTTTTAAGGAAAGTAAATATATAGCAATCACTGATATGTTCTGATTATTTAAAGCTTGGATGAGGGAGTCAATGGGGCGGGTATTTCCAGCGAGGAAATGGGAGCGATAGAAGAGAATAGCCACATCAATTTTGGCAGTTTTGGAGGAAAAATATAGTCCAAAACGAGGAATAACTTTAGGGGGTTGACAAGTAAATTGTGTGCCCAAACAGGTATTAGCGACAAACTTGAAGGCATTGGCAAAATTTTCCACTCCTCCCTCGGTAAAATAACGCCATAATTGCGTTACCAGGGGAAGGGAAACATTGGAGGAAGCAAACAATTCCGGTTGTGGGCGATTATCTCCTGGTAGAATGAATAAAGAGGCATTGGTATCATTAGCTACCCGTCTGCATGTCTCCAAACCATAACTCCAATAACTCCTGCCTCCCAGCAGACGTACAATTATAACGCGTGCATTATACAAAACTTCTTCGGCATAGGTGTCGATGGATAACTCCTGTTGCAACTGTAGCAAATTAACCACACGAATAGAGGGGAAATCAGGGGGGAGTTTTTCCAGACAGGCGGCAGTGGTTTGAATATCAGTATCGGCACTGGTTATGAAAATGATGTCAGCCGGCGTTTGAGAGACAAAAATAACACCTTCTATGTCCGGATTCCAACCTCCAGGAATGGCTGCTAATTTATGCATATAACTTGCATTTATTGACGAAAGACAACACAAGGAAAATAGCGATTTTTATCTGAAAAACGGTATATTATCTCCTATAGTCTGGCTGCCCTTCATTAGAACTTATGGGGATATTGTAGCACATTTCAATGCAAAATTTCTCTGTTTTCCTCTTGTTTTTATTGGCAAAAATCCCCTAAAATGTTACTGCAACAGTAATTAAAAAAAAGAAGATAAAATAGACGGTCAAAAGATGAGACAGTGGGAGACAAAAACAAATATTCGTACTTGTGGTATAAATCCCAATCACTGGTATGTGGTAGCTTTAGCGGAGGAAGTAAAAGATAAACCAGTAGCAGTAACACTCTGGCATGAGGACATAGTACTATTTCGTGACTCCAAGGGGAAGATAAGGGCGTTAGAGAATAGGTGTCCCCATCGTCGGGTAAAATTGAGTGAGGGGGCAGTAGTGGGAGACGAAATAGAATGCGCCTATCACGGTTGGCGTTTTAACCCAGAGGGAAAATGCAGTCTTGTGCCTTACCTGGCAGAAAATCAGAAGATGCCCAGCTGTACCCTCAAATCTTATCCCGTGGAGGAGTTAGACGGCTTTGTTTGGCTATTTCCTGGCAGTGGCGACGCCCAAAAAAACATCAAACCTATGGGGATACCGGAATGGGAGCATCTAAACTATATAGCCAGTTTAGCAGTAATAGACTGTCCTGGCCATTTTTCCTTTTTGATTGAAAACCTAATGGACATGTATCACGGCCATTTACACAAAGATTATCAGGCTTGGGCTAACCCGCGGCTAAAGGAGATAAAAACCAGTGTGGGAAGGGTAGATGCCATATACGAAGCCGACAGTTATTACCGCATCGACAAGATTTGGTCGATTTCCCAACTGTTTCTTCCCTCTCTTCGCCGTCTCCATCCAGAAACACTACGCGTCAGTTACATCTACCCCCATTGGAGTGCTAGCCTAGGGGAGGACTTTAAAATCTACTGCCTATTTTGTCCCATTAATGAAACCCGCACCAAGGCCTACCTAGTTCATTTCACCTCATTACAGGCCTTTAAACGGCTACACAGACTCCCCGTCTGGTTCCGTCGCCTTGTCAAAAATAGCCTCTTCAACAGTGCTAAGGGGTTGCTGGAGGGCTTAGTAAGACAGGACCTGAGGATGATAAGACAAGAACAGGAGGCGTTTGACCAAAACCCGTCCGAGAGAAACTATGAACTGAATCCCGCCATTGGCAAGGTACAGGAGTTGCTTCTGGCACAGGCCAAGGGGCAATAAAAAAAGGGCCAACAGGAAAAGGGAGGAAGCGGGCATGGAGCTATTGTCCCATGGGGTTGCCCCCATAGTATCGTCACCGCTGCCCCGTTTCACTGCCGAGTTCGGGATGGGTCGGAGTGGGGCCGGGGCGCTTCACACACCCGCACCTTCAAGACTGCATAGA
>DVEF01000021.1 GCA_015295805.1 Geminocystis sp. M7585_C2015_104
AAGAAACTGCCCCCAGGGGCGGGTGGGACAGCAGGGTAAACAGGCCACAGCTGTGTGGTAATACATAAAGCTAAAGCAATTCCTCGGTGGCACTGATGGATAAATGGAATCAAGAGGACTATAATGTTCCTATTCGAGGCTTTGTGGCCTCAAAGCAGATATATTTGTTCAATGTCCTGAAAAAGCACCAATTCAGTGGGGAATTACAGCTTGTAAACCCAGGAAGGGAACAGTGGCGTTTTTACCTGTACATGGGCAGGCTGATATATGGGACGGGGGGGGAACACTCCGTGAGACGTTGGCGGCGGAATTTGGCGGCCTCTCTCCCCTCCATTGCTGCTGACAGGGAGTATTTGGAGCAGCAAATCCAGTCCATTTCTCCGCAAAATGTCAGGTTTTGTTGGGAGTATGAGCTGTTGCGAGACTGGTTGACGGAGGGAAGGGCGGAGAGGGAGGGGGTTATGAAAATGGTTACTAATATCCTGACAGAGATATTCTTCGACCTGAATCAGACGTTGGAGGTAAGTTTTTATCTTAATGATAGGACCATTGTCCCCTTAAACGAGCAAATTTTCCTGTTAGATCCCAATCCCATAATAAGCTCCGCCTGGCAACAGTGGCAAAAATGGGTAGAATTGAAACTAGGAGATCGTTCCCCCAATACCGCTCCTGTCATCAAAAATCCGGAAAAACTGCAGGAAAAGCTCTCTCCCAAAACCTATGGAGCCTTTAGCAGGTATTTTAACGGCCGCAACACCCTGAGGGACTTAGCCATACAATTCAAGCGGGATTTGGCTCAATTCAGCTGCTTCCTTCTTCCCTACATCGAACAGGGTTATATTGAGTTAGTTTCAGTGGCAGATTTGCCGGCACCGGTTTCCCCCCCCACGGTAGTACAGCCTGATGAGGGAGAAAACGTGGCTCCTCTCATTGCCTGTATAGACGATAGTCCTCTTATTTGCGAGACTATGGCGGCCATAGCTACCAAGGCGGGTTATAAATTCATTGGCATTAATGATCCCCTCAAGGCCATAGCCAAGGTGTTGGCCAGTAAACCCGATATCATCTTTTTGGACTTGATGATGCCCGACGCCAATGGTTTTGAGATTTGTGCCAGTCTCAGGAAGTTATCGGTATTTCGTAATACACCTATAATAATATTGACTTCCAATGATGGAATGATGGAAAGGCTGAGGAGTAAGATGAGTGGGGCATCTGAATTCATGGCCAAACCCATCAATCCGGACGAGGTTTTAGAGATTTTGAACAAATACTTATCCCCTGGCAGCAGGGGTTAGGAATTGAGAGAAGTGCTAGCCGATAATTACAGGCCTGCAGTTTACAATCATAAGGGGGGGTAGGATTCTGATAAAATGACCCTTGTTGGGGATTATAATCCTGAGCCCAAAAGATAAAAGCATAAGAAAATCTGATGAGCAAAACCGTTGCCCAAGTGATGACCCCTTCCCCCATCACCGTGACACCAGAGACTCCCCTACAGGAGGCCATTGCTCTACTGGTGAAACACAAAATCAGTGGCATGCCGGTGGTAAACGCCAAGGGGGAGGTAGTGGGAGTGATTTCTGAAAGCGATCTGATGTGGAGGGAAACAGGAGTAGAGCCTCCTCCCTATATAATGATCCTGGATAGTATCATTTATCTGCAAAATCCTGCCCGTTACGAGCAACTCCTTAAAAAGGCCCTAGGGCAAACTGTTGCCGATGTCATGACACCTAATCCCATTACCGTCACCAGTAATCAGAGTGTAAAAGAGGCTGCCCGTATTCTCCACCAGAAAAACATTCGCCGTTTGCCAGTGGTGGATGAAAACAACAGGGTAGTAGGTATAATTACCCGGGGTGATATTGTTCGCTGTCTAGCCGAATCCGAGTAACCGAAATATGAGCATAACACCAGAAGAGGTACAAAAACTGTTGCAGTCCCAGGATTATGGGGAAAAAATTCGTGGTTTGAACCAGTTAAGGCACTTGGACATAAGTATAGCCTACGAGCTGCTGAAACCACTGGTAAAGGACAAGAATGAAAGAGTGCGTTATGCCGCCGTTTCCCAATTGGCAATGGTGGGCAGGGCCAATCCCACAGACTGTTTAGAATTGCTAAAGGATGTACTCTACCATGACCCGGAAGTGGATGTGAGGGCTGCGGCAGCTGATTCCCTTGCGGGTTTAGGGTTAAAGGAGGCATTTTCAGACCTAAAACAAGTATATCAACAGACAGAAGACTGGTTATTGCGGTTTAGCATCATTGCCGCCCTAGGGGAATTGGGAGTGGCGGAGGGTTTTGAGCTGTTGTTGGACGCCTTAAACTCCGGTAATCCCCTCCTCCAAACCACTGCCATTAGCGCCCTAGGGGAGTTGGGGGACAAACGGGCAGTGCCATTTTTGCTACCCTTTGTGGAAAACAGCGACTGGCAAATCCGTTATCGTTTGACTCAGGCTTTGGGAAGACTAAAGGGGGAGGCCGGAGGAGTGGAGGTAAGGGCGGCCCTAGAAAAACTAGCCCAAGACGAGGTGGACATAATAGCCACAGAGGCGAAAAACTATCTCTGAGAGTTGAGGGATAAGCCTTCGGGGGGGGATTGTTCAAAAAGAGGCTGGCTTTGGGTATTAACCAATACCCAGTCTAGATAGTCCAAGGGCGCAGTAAACTCCACTTTGGCCTCAGGAGCCGGACTCTTGTTCAAGTCTACCTCTATTATTCTACCTATGGGGAGCCCAGGGGGAAAAATAGTACTAAAGTTGGAGGTAGCCACCACATCCCCTATTCTCACATCCGCCACCTTGGCGTAGAATTCCATTATCCCTACAGAAGTGCCTTGCCCTCTTATTACCCCTTGATAACCAGTGCGAGGAAGTGTTGCTCCCACACGACTGTTGTAGTCACTGATTAACAAAACCCTACTGGTGTTGGGAGTAACACTGGTCACTCTTCCCACCAATCCTCCCACACTGGTTACCGTATTGTCCACAGAAACCCCCTTTCTACTACCTACATCGATGGTGATAATCTGCCACCAGGCGTCGGCACTTCTGGCAATTACCCTGGCAGGGAGGAGGGGTGCGGCGGATTTTTGTTGATATTTGATTATCTGTCTGAGAGTTTGGTTTTCCCTCTCCAGAATTTCAATTTTCTGGTTTAACTCCTGGATAGTTCTTTCCTGGTACAGTGCCTGACGATCTACCACAGGAGAAGACAACCAGGAGGGGTATATGAGGGACAACAACTCAGTTAAAAACCAACCATTATGCACGTAGACTAGCCAGGTGACGGCCACACTGACTAATCCCCAAAAAATCTGGCCTCCGTATCTTTGCCACCAACGGGAGATGACTTTCAATCTGCAAAACGGGAACTTCCAACTTATGGACGATTGTACATTATAGTAAAGTTAGCTCCATGAACTCATATGTTTATACGCCTTTTCCGTGACCAACCTCCCCCTGGGGGTTCGGAGGATGAAACCTAGTTGTAGTAAATAGGGCTCACAGACCTCCTCAATGGTCTTAGCATCCTCCCCCATGGTGGCGGCAAGGGCATCTAGTCCCACAGGACCTCCTTGAAATTGGTTTATGATAGTGGAAAGAAGAAGACGGTCAGTGGTGTCCAAGCCGAGGGGGTCGATGCCGTAGACAGCCGCTGCCTCCTCTACAATTTCAGAGGTGATGACGGCCCGTCCTACCACAAGGGCATAGTCTCTTATTCTTCTCAAGAGACGGTTAGCAACACGGGGTGTTCCCCTAGACCTACAAGCGATGGCTTCAGCACCCCCGTCGTCCAGACAGAGACGGAGAATTTTGGCAGATCGCAAGACAATCTCTTTTAGTTCCTCCGGCTGGTAGAAATGCAGTCGTTGGATTAGGCCAAAACGTTCTCTCAGAGGGGATGTCAAGGCGCCAATTTTGGTAGTGGCCCCGACAATGGTAAAGGGAGGTAGAGAGATACTTCCGATCCTTGCCCCTTGCTTCTTGCCAATAGTAATATCCAGACGTCTATCCTCCATTGCCGGGTATAGTATTTCTTCCGTTTGCCGGTGCAGACGATGAATTTCATCAATGAAGAGAATATCCCCCGGTTGCAGCGTCAGTAAAAGGCCGATAATATCACGGGGTCGTTCTAGCGCTACCGCTGTAGTAACTTTGCAATTAACCCCCATTTCCGCAGCCAAAATCAGGGACAGGGTAGTTTTGCCTAGCCCTGGGGGGCCATATAGTAAAATGTGTTCCAGTGGTTCGTTCCTCTGCTTGGCCGCCGTCATAGCAATTTCCAGTATTCTTTTTAGTTCCTTTTGTCCTACATATTCTGCCAGTGTGCGGGGGCGGATTTTCTCTTCACTCTCGTTTTCCCTTAAGTCTTCTTCTAGGATTTCTGGCCTAGCAATACTGTTGGCCTTTCCCATCCGTTGTAGTGGCAGACGATTATGACTGTTTTCCCCACCAGCCCTTCTAATTGCCATTGACTCTTCCCACAATCCTCCCTATTTATCCTATCCATTTTCGGGGGGGACTGCACGGCGCTAGTTTGTATTCTACTCACATCGAAAGTATTGTAAAAAAAAACTTGAACCCGCATTGGAAACAGGTTCAGGATTACATAACCACTCTGTTATATGTTACTGCCTAGCTAAAGAGGCAAGGGGATCAGGAATGGTGGGGCTAGGGGCTTCAAACTTGCCCTTGATGACGTATTCCAAACGTAGCTTCAGAAAGGTTATAAATTGTTCGTTCAAAGAAACCACTGCAGCTGTCGGCTGTGGGCACTTGGCCTTGATTTCCTTAAACTCAGGCGCCTCCAAAAAGGCCGGTTGTCTGATAAACCAGAAATCTATTGGCTTATTCTTATCTCGGTAGTCTCTTTCCCTTTCTTTCAGGACTTCGTGCAGATTTTCATCGTCGCTGGTGAGGAACTTCTCACTGGCTAGAATGTAGTGGTAAGTGGGCATAGTTTTTCCTCTTAAGATAGATAACTTATAAGCAATCTTTAAAATTCCTTTTAAGAAACAATTATAATAATAACATAGCTTATGGGTAATAAACTAGAGTTGATTTCTCATGGCCAATTTCATTTCCCGCACGGCCCTTTCCAATCCCACCAAGACGGCACGACTGATAATACTATGGCCGATGTTCAACTCTTCAATGCCCTCAATACAGGCGACAGGATAGACATTCCAGTAGGTAAGACCATGGCCAGCATTGACCCTTAGGCCCAAATCTCTAGCCATTTTAGTGCCCTCTTGCAGAATTTTCAACTCTTTCATGCGAGTGGCCTCGTCTTTTGCCTCTGCATATCTACCGGTGTGTAGTTCAATAAATTGGGCTTTAGTCTTAGCCGCCGCTTCTATTTGGGCAGGATCAGCGTCAATAAACCAACTGACGGGGATGCCCGCACTTTGTAACCTGTCTACCACATCTTTGAAGCGTTCTAAGTTGTTGACTATATCAATACCCCCCTCTGTAGTGATTTCTTCTCTTCTTTCGGGCACCAGGGTAACATAGTCGGGTTTTATGTCCAGGGCGATGGCGATCATTTCCTCAGTGGGGGCCATTTCCAGGTTAAGATGGGTGCGGACTGTTTGTCGTAGCAGTCTCACATCCCTTTCTTGAATATGACGACGATCCTCCCGTAAATGGGTGGTAATGCCATCGGCGCCTCCCAATTCTGCCAAGACGGCTGCTGCCACGGGATCTGGTTCTACTGTGCGTCTAGCCTGCCTAAGGGTAGCCACGTGGTCGATATTTACGCCTAGGGTTAACAATTTTTCCTCCTTTTTCTTGCCTAATATTAGGGATTAGGGGATAGGGGGCAGGATAAAGGGGGTGGGGTTTATTTTATTTTACTTATTATTGTTAACGGTTTTCAGCCGTTGGAGTAACAGTTCTACTTCTGCCTCCAGACTCATGTATTTTAACTGTTGTTCTGTCTTATACACCCTTTTTTGTAAAACCTCTTTGTAGCTATTTTGTATTCCGTTTTTCATATATGAGTGAGTATTTATGCTTAGGATTAAAAGCTCAAATAATAGATTGTAACGGAAAAGAAAAGGATTGTGGTAATCTAGGGAAAAGATTAAAAAGGTAGTAGAGAGGGAAAATGGCAAGAATAGAGACTAGAACGGACCCCATGGTGATAAATATGGGGCCGCACCACCCCTCAATGCACGGGGTGTTAAGACTAATAGTCACCCTGGACGGAGAGGAAGTAATTGATTGTGAGCCGGTTATTGGCTATTTACACCGGGGAATGGAAAAAATAGCCGAAAATCGGACTAATATAATGTTTGTCCCCTATGTGAGCCGTTGGGACTATGCAGCAGGAATGTTTAACGAGGCTATCACGGTAAACGCCCCGGAGAAACTAGCGGATATTAAGGTGCCAAAACGGGCTCAGTACATCCGCGTAATCATGTTGGAGTTAAACCGTATTGCCAATCACCTGCTGTGGTTAGGACCATTTTTGGCAGATGTAGGGGCACAAACCCCCTTTTTCTACATCTTCCGGGAAAGAGAAATGATTTACGACCTGTGGGAAGCCGCCACGGGGATGCGTTTGATCAACAACAACTACTTTCGTATTGGGGGTGTAGCTGCTGACCTGCCCTATGGTTGGGTAGACAAGTGTGAAGACTTTTGTAGGTACTTCCTACCCAAGGTGGACGAGTATGAGCGTCTAATTACTAATAACCCCATTTTCCGGAGAAGGGTAGAGGGAGTGGGTGTTATTACCAGGGAACAAGCTATCAACTGGGGCCTGTCTGGGCCAATGTTAAGGGCTAGTGGCGTAAAATGGGACCTCCGCAAAGTAGACCATTATGAGTGTTATGATGACTTCGATTGGGAAGTCCAATGGGAAACGGCAGGGGATTGTCTAGCCCGTTATTTGGTCAGAATTCGAGAGATGCGAGAGTCCACCAAAATCATACTACAAGCCCTGAAAAATCTGCCCGGTGGCCCCTATGAGAATTTGGAAGCCAAACGGATGATGGAAGGGAAAAAGTCCAAATGGTATGACTTCGACTACCAGTATATTGCCAAGAAAATCCCCCCCACCTTTAAGATCCCAAAAGGAGAACACTACGTCCGTCTGGAAAGCGGGAAAGGGGAGTTGGGAGTGTTTATAATTGGTAATGACGACGTGTTTCCATGGCGTTTCAAGATAAGAGCCCCTGACTTCAACAACCTACAGATATTGCCCCATATCCTCCGTGGGGTGAAAGTGGCCGACATCATGGCTATTCTGGGCAGTGTTGATATTATCATGGGCTCAGTAGATCGCTAGAAGTTGGCACACACAAAAGGGGGCTATACTAAAAAAATAGCCCCTCCACATAGGGAAGACTATGAGTCAGAAAATTGTTTGGGATAGCAACAGCAATGAAATAGACAACCCCACAAATCTGGGGCTAATCAGGGAATGGTGGGAGAATCTAAATCGTCAGAAAATCCTGCAGGCCCAAAGGATAATACCCCCTGGGGCCAGTATTGACCAGTTGGACTGGGATACCAAACAAAGATTCGACCAAGAGTATATTCTCTTGTCCCCCCAAATTAGGGGTATAACTGTATATGGTACGCCAGAAGGACAAGCCCAGGAATTTGGCTATACTGCCCGTAGACTGGAATTGGATCTAGACAATAAGAGTCTGAGTGTCTATTTGCAATCTCAGCCTGATACGGTTATTCGTTTTTCTCTAGTGACAACGAGATACGAAAGAATTACACTAAAAGATGTAGAAATAGGGGCAACAAGAGAAGGCTCAGACCTTGTACTATCAGTAAGGGATAAGGACAAGAAAATAGAAATAGTCTTCGGTATCAACACTGGACAACAAGATTATCTTCTTTCACGGCTAAAAGAAATACAGGAAAGTTAATGTTAAGAGGGGATTTTCTGACTTACAATCAATTGTCTGAAAAATAACTCATCAAATAGTCGACTGGCATGGATAAGTTTCTATACGATTACGCTTGGTTAGTCCCTGTAATTCCTCTGTTTTCTTCAATGGTTTTGGGGTTGGGACTAATATCCTTCAATAAAGCTACAAATAAACTACGCAAACCGGCCTCTCTATTTGTGATCTCCACCTTTGCCATATCTTTGGTGCTATCTGTAGCGCTATTCTGGAGTCAATGGCAAGGGCATCCCAGTTATACCAGAATGCTGGAGTGGGCAAGGGCAGGCAGTTATAGTTTACAAATGGGCTATACTGTCGATCACCTGGCCAGTTTGATGATGGTGATTGTGAGTACCGTCGCTATTCTTGTAATGATATATAGTGACGGATATATGGCCCATGATCCGGGTTATGTGCGTTTCTTCGCCTACTTGAGCATTTTTGCCGCCTCCATGCTGGGGTTAGTTATGAGCCCCAATTTGGTACAGGTGTATGTATTCTGGGAATTGGTAGGGATGGCTTCCTATCTCCTTATTGGTTTTTGGTATGAGAGGAAGTCTGCCGCCGATGCCTGTCAGAAAGCCTTTGTCACCAACCGGGTGGGAGATTTTGGTCTTTTGTTGGGGATGTTGGGATTGTATTGGGCCACCGGTAGTTTTGATTTCCAGGTGATGGGGGAAAGACTACAAGAGTTGTTGCAAACGGGCGAATTGGCAAGATGGTTGGCGGTTTTGTTTGGGATTCTGGTGTTTCTTGGGCCAGTAGCCAAGTCTGCCCAGTTTCCCCTACATGTATGGTTACCAGATGCTATGGAAGGCCCCACCCCCATCTCTGCTTTAATTCACGCAGCCACCATGGTGGCGGCTGGGGTGTTTTTGGTAGCTAAGATGTATCCCGTATTGCAACCCCTGCCGGAAGTGATGAATGTAATTGCCTGGACTGGTTGTTTTACGGCATTTTTGGGAGCCTCCATCGCCCCCACCCAAAATGACATCAAGAAGGGGCTGGCTTATTCTACTATCTCCCAGCTAGGATACATGATCATGGCCATGGGCATTGGCGCCTATTCTGCCGGTTTGTTCCACCTGATGACCCATGCCTACTTCAAGGCTATGTTATTCTTGTGTTCAGGGTCGGTTATTCATGGCATGGAGGAGGTAGTAGGGCACAATCCCATCCTGTCACAGGATATGCGTTTAATGGGGGGATTGAGAAAATACATGCCTATCACTGCTATATGCTTTTTGATAGGCACTTTAGCTATTTGTGGTATTCCCCCCTTTGCCGGCTTTTGGTCAAAGGATGAAATCCTCAGCCAGGCTTTTGAGGCTAATCCTGCCCTTTGGGTGGTAAGCTGGCTAACTGCAGGTTTAACTGCTTTTTACATGTTTCGTCTCTACTTTCTCACCTTTGAAGGGGATTTTAGGGGAAAAGACAAGACAATTCAAGAGAAAATCCTGAAAGAAGCCGGTATTGTCCATACTGAGGAGAATCACCACCATGGGGAAAAACCTCACGAGTCGCCCTTGACTATGACATTTCCCTTGGTGATGTTGGCTATACCCTCAACAGTAGTGGGTTTTGTCGGGCTTCCCTGGCACAATTTGTTTGAAGAGTTTATCTATCCCCCCACGGAAACTGCCACAGAGGTAGTCCACCAATTCCAGTGGGGCGAATTCTTGACAATGGCAGGCACTTCTGTTGGCATTGCTTTGATTGGCATTACCTTTGCCTCTCTGATGTACCTACAAGGCAAAATCTCCCCCAGTGCCCTCGCTGCCAAGTTTCCCGCCCTGTATAAATTCTCCCTCAACAAGTGGTATATTGACGACATCTATGACCGTGTATTTGTCATTGGCAGCCGTCGCCTGGCCAGGGCTATTATAGAGGTGGACTACAAGGTGGTAGATGGTGCTGTCAACCTCACGGGGTTAATCACCATCATCAGTGGCGAAGGGTTGAAATACCTAGAAAACGGTAGGGCGCAGTTTTATGCACTTATCGTGTTTGCCGCTGTTTTAGGATTTGCCATTGCCTTTACCGTTATCAGCTAAACCGCTACCCATGGGTTGATATGTAAGGGGGGGGAACTATTTAAACCAGATTTACGTCTCCCCCCCCATCTACCCGGAGGAATCCGCCATGTGGAAAAAAACAATACTTTGTGTCTCCTTAACACTACTAGGATTAGTACACCTGCCGGCTTTTGGCCGTGACATTGTGGTTAGGTTTGCCAAGGGCAGTTACTGTGGTTCCTATGTTGGAAGAATAAACCCCGGGGATACGTTTAGTCTGAGGCTAGGCAAAGATCAATTTCTCGAAATTACCGCCCCCCCGGAAGTAGACTATTCGGTAATTAATCCCAGAGGGGGAATCATTTCCGGCAGTAACCCCTCCTCTCCTCCACAGGTGCGTCTCTTCCAAACCGGGAAACAGGCTGGGGTGTTCAAGGTTAGGATAAATCGAGTGCCCTATCCCGAGGGCAATAGTTTTCAATTCTGTGCCTATTAGACCGTATTATTATTGTCCTCCCGTGGTGGGGTTTTATGGGAATCTGAAGGGTTGGCATTTTCCCAATGAGATTTGCCCCATGGAGTAGGGATAGGATTTTGAACGGGTTTGAGACTGCCAAGCACTTCTGATAGACTGAAGTCATGGGCCCTTGTTTCTCTGAGTTTGTGCCACACTGAACGCGACATGAGTAAATTGTGTTGTTTCCGTTGAGCCCTCATTTTTTCCAAAAATTCTTCCCTCTCCGTCTGGTAGTCTGCAGAGGAGAGTAGAAGGGATTGGGAGGGGAATTTCTCCACCAGGATGGCCATTTGGGTTAACAGTTTTGGGTATAGCCAGGTATAGGCGGGGTGGACGAGCAGTTGGGCTTGGTGTGGTTGACGGCCGTTTTTGCAGATTTGTAGCTGAAAATGGCCAATAGCCGCCTTTCTCTGGGGCTCAAATACGTAAGCACTCACGTTATCTGTCTGGTCTAGCCATCCTCTGATTTTCTCTGTGAGATACTGCCAAAAACTCTTCTTGAAGTCTTCGATGTGACGATCAAAAACCTGTCTTAGCACGGGTGGCAGGGAGACACAATCCAGTTGGTAAATCAATTTGGCGTCGGCGTTGCTAACTGGGAGGAGATTGGGGAGATTGGGCTCCTGTTGTGCTAGTCTTTTTAACAGCTGGCTATCGCATTCCCAATAGGTGATTTGCGCCAGAGGCTGAAAGCCGTTTTCTCGATACAGCCCTATTCTATTTTTTTCGTTTATATCTACCTCTATTATCCAGGTGCGGGCCTCCCAAATTTTCTCGAAACAGTATCTCAATAACTGGGAGCCCACACTGCAACTGCCTATTAGAATATGATTGAGGGGGGTTTTACTATTTATCACTACCTGTTCTACTTTCCAAGTGCTTCTGCTGTAGTTTACTGGCGCTACTTGGATCAGTCCCTGAATTTGGCCGTCTTTTTCTGCTACATACACATGAAAGTCCTTGTCTTCCAGCCAGGGTATAATTCTGGCCAGTTGTAACAGTCCGTAACAGCTGTGGTATTGTTCTATTTTTTTTAGTAAATTGTACTTACGGGGGTCATATTCTTCGGCCAAATGGGTGGTTAAAAGGGAGGCGACGGGGTTTAAGTCGCGGTATTGGATTGGGCGGATAACAAGGGTACTTCTGGGTTGGGCATTGTTATTCATAGTGGCAAATATATAAAAACGGCGACTATTAACTAGTAATAAGGATTAGAAATAAGCCGGGTTGTTGTAGATAATAAAAAAGAATAGTCCCCTGGTTTAAACTAACTCCATGTTAGCGTAGATTTTCAGTGGTTATAGTGTTTGTCACCCAAGTTTACAGCCAGGGGATTGCCCCAAATAACCTTTTCCTTGCGGTAGACTACCATGCCCGGCTTTGCCCCTTTTGGCTTGTATACACAGCTGGGGTGGGTATAGACTACGGGCACTTGTTCACTTTCCCTGCCCTGGCTATAATAGGCTGCTAGGTTAGCCACAAATTGTAAGTCTTCTTCTTCTGGTATTTCTCCTGGATTCAAACGTAGCAAGACATGGCTGCCGGGGATTTCCTGGGCGTGAAACCACAAATCGTAGTCGGTGGCAATACGAAAGGTGAGAATATCATTTTGGCGGTTGTTGCGTCCCACTAGTACTTCTTTGCCGGAGGGGGTATAATATTTGCGGGGCTGGGATTGGTTGTCTTGTCGGAGGGGCAAACGAGACTGGTTGTCCTCCAGGTATTTTTGGTTTATCAGTTCCAGTTTTATTTCCTGAAGAATGGTATAGTCTTGTTCGTCTTCGTATTCTAATTGTTTGATATTGGTGAGAATTTGTTCTAGGTAGTTAATTTCTGCCACTGTGGATTGTAGCAGGGGTTGGACTGCCTGTTTAGCCCTTTTAAGTTTTTGGTGTTGTTTGTATAGATTTTGGGCATTTTGGATGATATTTTTGTCGGGGGAAAGAGGTATTTTCACTGGCTTATTGGTGAGGAAGTCCTGGAGGACAATCTCCCTCATTCCTGGCTGCCACAGATGGATATTTGCCATTAGTAAATCCGCTTGATTTTTGTAAATCTCGCAGTTTTCTGATTCTTGTATTTTGGCGAGGTAGCCTTCCTTTTTCTGATAGAGTTTTTTGAGGAGGTTGTTAATTTTGTTTTGTAACTGTTGCTTTAGATTGATGAAATTTTCTCGTTTAAGTAGCTGTGAATAGTATTGGTTGATAACTTGGTGTACGTAAGAGAGAGATTCTGTCTCGTCGTCGGCGATAACAGTATAGCCTTCTGGGGTAAAGGAAGGGGAAAAAAGGTTATTTTCTAAGCGAAAGAGCCAACTATGCCATTGAAGGTAGAGATTTTTCCATTCATCAATAGTCAAATCCTGGTTGATTTTATCGGGGTTGATGTGAGCTTTTTGAAGGAGATAACGGGAAAGGCTAGGACTAACACCGCGATAGGTTTTAAGCAATTGTTGTTGGATTTTGCCGGGAATTAAACTGACTTTAGCTTGCCATTTTTCAAAGGATTCTTCTAGTTGTGGTATGTCGCCAGTAGGGGGGGGAGGTGGTTGATAAATACCACTGGTTTGAAGAATACGAAGGGAGGATTTTTCAGAAGTTATTTGTTTAGCGAGGGTGATAATTTGATTTTCGCTATTGGTAAGGATAACATTGCTATATTTGCCCATGATTTCCACATACAGATGATAGAGTGGGGAGTCGCTGGGGCGTGTGGCGAATTGGAAATCTACTACTCTTTCCCAGGGGGTGAGGATATTTATGGCAATTAAGGCATAACCGTTAATAAGATGTCTTAATTGTTCACTAAGAGTAAAGGTGTCTTTGACACGGGGTGGTGGGTTGCCGATGCAGATTCTGGCGGCTTTGGGATGCCAGGAGATTGTTAACCAAGACTTTTTCTTTACACTTCTTAAACAAAGACTGAGGGTGTAGGGATCTACCTGATAGACTTGTTCTAGTCTGGAGGGGATGTGTTCTTGTTGAAGGGAATAACAAACAGCCTTAACAGTGGTGTAGTCGAAAGGTTGCATAGTGGAAGAGACAATGAGGGGATAAACAGACAAAAACAGTGTAGCAAGGAATGGGGGGGACTAGGGTTTTTCTTGCTTATACCACTTGTTGTCTTGGATGAGGGTGTGGGTTTGCCAGGAGGGATCTGTGTTAGGATAGTCAAGACGAAAATGGCCACCGCGGCTTTCTTTGCGAAAAAGGGCACTTTTGACAATGAGATAGCCTATGTCTACTAGGTTGAGGGTTTCTGCGGCTAGTTTAAGGTGGGATTGTGCGGTGGGAGACAGAAGTTGATAATTGCAGGAGGGAGAGAGATTGTAGATAAACTGATAGATGAAAAGTTGTGCTAATTCCTTTTGCCAGCTACAGATTTGAGTCAAGGCTTTTTCCAATCCTTCCTGAGTGCGACAAATACCCGCTCCTTCCCACATAGTAACTGGTAGATTGTTTCTAATGTGGGTGATTATAGGCATTTCTTCTTGCCAGTCGTCTGAGAGGGGTTTAACAGTAGCAGGGGGGGTGGGGTAGGGGTTGGAGGGTAGCTGGAGACGGCGGAAACCTTCAGCAAAGACAATACACTCCAGAAGAGAATTACTAGCGAGACGATTGGCGCCATGGACACCAGTACTAGCCACCTCGCCAATGGCGTATAATCCCTCTACGGTAGTCTTATTGTCGATGCCCACCTTCACTCCCCCCATCCAATAATGGGCAGCGGGGGATACGGGGATGGGTTGGGCAAATAAATCAACGCCCCACTGTTGACATTTTTGGATGATATTGGGGAAACGGTATTCTATGCGTTGACGGTCAATATGGCGCAAGTCTAGATATACTTTAGCATGGGCTGGGTCAGGGCTAGTTTTTTGCAGATGAAGATAGATAGCACGACTAACTACATCTCGTGGTGCCAATTCCCCCTGGGGATGATAGTCAAAGAGGAAACGTCGGCCACTTTCATCTATAAGGTATGCCCCCTCCCCCCTTACCGCCTCACTGATGAGGAAACGAGGCGCCGGTGGCAGATTCAGGGCAGTGGGGTGAAATTGGAAAAACTCCAGATCTCGTAGTACAGCACCACTACGCCATGCCAGGGCGACCCCATCGCCAGTACTCACTTCCGGGTTGGTAGTATGGGCGAAAACCCGTCCGCCGCCACCGGTAGCGAGGATAACAGCCTTTGCTGCCAGCCAGTAGACTTGGTTTTCGAATAGTAAACAGATGCCCTTGCACTGATTGTCTTCCGTCCAAAGGCTCAAGGCATGGGCCTGCTCGTATACTTGTATATTGGGGCTTTCTAGAACCTTCTGTCTTAGAATGGAGACAATAGCCTTGCCAGTGGTATCAGCCGCATGAAGCACTCTGGGGAAGGAGTGGGCAGCCTCCAGGGTGGTAGCCAGAATACCGTTATGGCGGTCAAATTCTACTCCTAAAGCCAGGAGGGAGTGGATGGAGGCCACGGCGTTTTCCACCAGGTATTTTACCGCCTCCTCGTCACACAGACCAGCACCGGCCTTGAGAGTATCCTGGAGGTGGAGTTGGGGGGAATCTTGGGGGTGGATAGCGGCGGCAATGCCCCCTTGAGCCCAATTACTGGCCCCTCTTTTTAGTTTATCCTTGGTGACCAGTGCAATACGGTATTCCCCGGGCAGACATAGGGCGGAATATAGGCCTGCTGCGCCCGATCCCACTATAATTACATCGAACTGCTGGTGGGTGAGGGAATTTTGGTTCAAGGCCAGGTTTTGCCGACACTGTTATATTCTTTCCATTGTATCTCATCAAGTTTTTTTTTGCCCATTCCCTTGACATTTTCCTTTTTTGTAGGTTATAATTTGTATGATAGGTGATGGCCGTCCTTTCTTGACCCGTGGTGGTTGGGAGGGGGCGGCTTGCGCCTTTTTTGAGGGAGGAGGATATGGAGTCGAAGATAGTAATAAGGGGTGCCAGACAACACAATCTGAAGAATATAGACTTGGAGTTGCCGAAAAACAGGCTGATAGTGTTTACGGGGGTATCGGGGAGTGGGAAGTCGTCGTTGGCGTTTGACACTATTTTTGCGGAGGGGCAAAGAAGGTATGTAGAATCTTTAAGTGCCTACGCCCGTCAATTTTTGGGGCAGTGGGAGAAGCCGGATGTGGACAGTATAGAGGGGCTATCGCCGGCCATTTCTATTGATCAGAAGTCCACCTCTCACAATCCCCGCTCAACGGTGGGGACGGTGACGGAAATTTACGATTATCTGCGTTTATTATATGGTAGGGCGGGGGAGCCATTTTGTCCAATTTGTGGTCGCTCCATCCAGCCGGAGACGGTGGATCAGATGTGTGAGAGGCTGTTGAGTTTGCCCTCCAAAACGAAGATTCACCTGTTGGCGCCGGTGGTGAGGGGGAAAAAGGGGCATCATCAACAGTTACTCTCTAGTTTAAGGGCACAGGGGTTTGTGAGGGTGAAAATAGATGGTCAGATTAGGGATTTAAATGAGGATATTAGGCTCAACAGTCAACAAAAACATGATATTAGTGTAGTGGTGGACAGGTTAGTAATCAAGGAGGGTATTGAGGAGAGGATAGTAGACTCTCTGATAACCTGTTTGAAGCTAGGGGATGGAATAGCTATAGGAGAGATAGTGGGGGAGGAAGGGGGGGGGGAGGAGATAATTTTTTCAGAGAAATTTGCCTGCCCCATCCATGGTGCAGTGATGGAGGAGTTATCGCCGCGACTGTTTTCTTTTAACTCTCCTTATGGTGCTTGTGGCCACTGTCACGGTTTGGGCAGTTTTAGGCAATTTTCGCCGGAGAGGATTGTACCGGATCCCCAGGCGCCAGTCAAGTATGCCATTGTGCCTTGGGCGGAAAAGGGGGATAATGAGCATTATCTTTCCTTTTTGGAGTATTTGGCCAGGGAGTATAAGATAAATCTCTATCAGCCCTGGGATAGTTTGACAGCGGAACAACAACATATTATCCTATATGGGGACAAGGAGATTCAAAAACTGCAGTATGGTTACTATCCTGGAGTAATTCCCCTGTTGGAAAAGACTTACAGAGAAACTAATTCTGAGATTATTAAACAGAAGCTAGAGCAGTATCTGGAGTACAAAACTTGTGAGGCGTGCGGGGGAAAAAGACTAAAACCGGCGGCATTGGCGGTTAAACTGGGACAGTATACCATTGACCAGTTGACGGAGGTTACCATAAAGGAGTGTTTGAGGAGGATAGAAAACTTGCAATTAACTCCCCGACAGAGGCAAATAGGGGAATTGGCGTTAAGGGAGATTAAAAGCCGTCTTCAGTTTCTGATAGATGTGGGCTTAGACTATCTTACTTTAGCCAGGCCAGCAATGACTCTTTCTGGGGGAGAGGCACAAAGGATTAGACTTGCCACCCAAATGGGTTCGGGTTTGACGGGGGTATTATACGTGTTGGACGAGCCCAGTATTGGGTTACACCAAAGGGACAATGACAGACTGCTGGCAACCCTTAAGAAATTGAGGGATTTGGGCAATACTGTAATTGTTGTGGAGCACGACGAAGACACCATAAGGAGTGCGGATTACATTGTGGACATAGGGCCTAAAGCGGGAGTAAATGGTGGTAGGGTGGTAGTACAGGGAAGTTTAGAGGAGGTGATGGGGTGTGAGGAATCCCTCACTGGTGCATACTTATCTGGCAGGATGACAATAGAAGTGCCCCCGAAGAGAAGGGAGGGCAATGGCAAGTCACTGATTTTGAGAAACTGTCACCGTAATAATTTAAAACACATTGACGTGGAAATTCCTCTAGGCAAGTTAGTGTGCATAACCGGGGTGTCGGGGAGTGGCAAGTCTACCCTGGTGAATGAGTTGTTGTATCCTGCCCTACAGCATCATCTCACCAAAAAGGTACCCTTTCCTAGGGGGATGGATGCTATAGAGGGGATAGAGGAGATAGACAAGGTGATTGTAATTGATCAGTCACCCATTGGTAGGACGCCTCGGTCCAATCCCGCCACCTATACAGGGGTATTTGATGTGATTAGGGAGTTGTTTGCCGAGACACCAGAAGCCAAGGCGAGGGGGTATAAAGCGGGGCATTTTTCCTTTAATGTCAAGGGGGGTAGGTGTGAGGCTTGTGGTGGACAGGGTGTTAACGTCATCTCCATGAATTTCCTACCGGACGTATATGTACGCTGTGACGTTTGTAAGGGCACTCGTTATAGTAAAGAGACATTACAAGTAAATTACAGAGGTTATAGTATAGCAGAGGTGTTAGAGATGACGGTGGAGGAAGCCATGAAAGTATTTGAGAATGTGCCCAAGGCGATGAGCAAGTTGCAGACACTGATGGACGTGGGGTTAGGGTATATAAAACTGGGGCAGAGTGCGCCAACCCTCTCTGGTGGGGAGGCCCAGAGAGTGAAATTGGCTACGGAGTTGTCACGACGTGCCACTGGCAAGACTATTTATCTTATTGACGAGCCCACTACCGGATTATCTTTGTATGACGTGCATCACCTGTTGAACGTATTGCAAAGACTGACAGACAAGGGGAATTCCATAGTAGTCATCGAACACAATATGGAGGTAATCAAGTGTGCCGATTGGATTATTGACTTGGGCTTGGAGGGGGGGGATGGGGGAGGAGAGATTGTAGCGATGGGCACTCCGGAGGAAATTGCGGCACACCCCTTGTCACATACGGGTAGGTATTTAAGGAAGTATTTGAATCAAATATGAGGGTATAATGGGAAAACAGGGAGTACAGACAAAAGGAAAAGAAAGGATGAGAATAGGCAATCCCCCAAAAGGCCAGGATTTGGCGTCTTGTGGTCCCCATCAGGTAGAGGTTTTTCGGGGAGAGGTTTTGAGTCCAGAGAAAGCCCAGAGGATGGCAGAATTTTTTAGTTTGTTGGGGGATAGTAACCGCCTGCGGATTCTTTCGGTTTTGGCACAACAGGAACTATGCGTATGTGACTTAGCTGCTACATTAGACATGACAGAGTCAGCAGTGTCACATCAACTCAGGACATTAAAGGCGATGCGTTTGGTAGCTTACGAGAAGAGGGGAAGGAGGGTATATTATCGCCTGTTAGATCATCACGTATTAGATTTATACTCAGCAGTAGCCGAACATTTAGACGAGACGGAAAATTAGGGGGGATTCACTTTTGGACATCGCTAAGGTTGAAGAGGAAAGGGAGACCACCAGGGGCGTTGTTGCCGTTGATAACCAAGACTTGGGGCATTTGGGCGCCACCTTCTTTCCAGGCTTCGATGGCTTCTTTTTTCAGCACCAACTCCCCACCTTCGGCCTTAAGGGTTTCAGCCAGTAGGCGTTGGGCTTCTGCTTTACCTTTGGCGCGGTTAATTTCGGCCAGGGCCTGTTGTTCAGCCTCTTGAGCTATGTATACTGCCCGTTGCGCCCGTTGTTCAGCGATTTGTTTTTCTTCTACGGCTTTAGCGAATTCGGGGGAGAAGTTGAGGTCTACGACGCTGGTGTCCAGGACAATGATACCATATTTTTCCAGACGGGAATTAAGGGCATTATCAAAGTCTTCCTTTAATTCAGCCCGTTGGGTGATGGCCTCTTCCACGGTGCGTTTCGCGGCCGCTATTTTGAAGGATTCTTGGGTTTGAGGGGCTATAATTTTAGCGACGATGTTTTGGAGGCTACCTTGGGTGCGTCTAATATCTACCACTTTGAGGGGATCAAGACGGAAGTTGATGGCGAAGGTGGCACTTAATTCTTGTAAATCCCTGGTGGAACTTTGGGCGGAAACTTCAAATTTTTGGACAGTGACGTCATAGATGTCTACCGAGGAGATGAAGGGGGGCTTAAAATGCAAACCTTCCAACAGGGGGCCATCTTGAGCCTTTCCCAGGATACTCAAAACACCGGCCTGTCCGGGATTAATAACCACTATGGAATTGAGTCCCATGAAAAGAAGCAAGGCTGCCAAAATGGCGCCGAAGAAACTGGAAATGCCCGAACTGTTTTGGTTTTGCACTCTCCACCTCTCCGAATGAAAAAATCTGGTCTTATTTTACCATGGAGGGGGGACAGGAGCCTATTGGGAGGAGAAATAGAGTTTAGACCTAACTGGATCTGCCATCATAGTCTTGTCTCCTTCTTGCCAGTCTACTGGACATACTTCGTTTTCGTGGGACTGGACATATTGAATGGCTTTTAGAACTCTAATTGTTTCATTTATGCTACGACCACAAGAGAGGTTATTGATGGTGATGTGTTGGATAATGCCCTCTTGATCGATGATAAACAGGCCGCGATGGGCAATGCCGGAGGACTCTTCCAGGACGTGGTAGGCGCGACTGATTTCCTTGGTGAGATCGGAGACTAGGGGGTAATTGAGTTCACCCACACCCCCCTGTTTTCTTTCCGTTTGAATCCAGGCCAGGTGGGTAAATTCACTGTCCACAGACACCCCTAGGATCTCCGTGTTGAGACTGGCAAACTCGTGATAACGATCGCTAAAGGCAATTACCTCTGTGGGACAAACAAAGGTGAAGTCAAGGGGGTAGAAGAAGAGAACGACGTATTTTCCTAGGTAGTCAGAGAGTCTGATAACCCTGAATTCTTGGCCTACAACGGCAGTAGCGGTGAAATCGGGAGCTTTTTGTCCAATTTGCAACATAATGCCACAGGCTGTAGAAAGAAAATAGGATAGGACTAGGGCAGAATTAGACTCCCCGGGGAGAGAGACATGGGGGAGTGGCCACTTCAACCATTGGTGGGGTTAAATTCTAGTTCTTCCTCCCCGTGACCCTCATGGACTGTTTTCACCCATTTAAGTCGTTTTTGGCGGATGGACATTCTGCCGGTGGTGACAGGTATAACCACAAACCAGTGGGTTAGGTAGATCATCCCTAAAATGCTCTCCTGGATTATTTTAAGCCAATCCATCAAACTGAGGGAGGGGGACAATTTGGTACGCCTGAGGCCTAATAAGGTTCCCCAGAAGGCCAAAACGAAGGTAAGGCTGCTCAGTGGTGCTATTAGGGGGTACTTGTGATGGGTAATTGCCATGAGGGAGTCGGGGATGACAGCGGTGGGTAGGATGTATTGTACCAGGAAGAAGTAAAACAGGTCTAATTTTTTGCGCCAGGGGAGACGATGGCTTAAAAGAAAACGCCAGTAGTCCAAATAGCGTTGATAACCCCCTTCTGCCCAACGACTTCGCTGGTGCCACAGGGCGACAGCGGTTTTCACACCTTCTTCTCCCACGGCCGGGTGGGGGAGGAGGGCAATATCCCAGTTATCCAGGTGTAGCCTAATTGTAAGATCTAAGTCATCGGTGATGGTTTCTTCATTCCAACCACCGCATCTTTCCAGGGCTATTCTGCGGACAAACTGACCATTGCCGCGTAACTCCCCTATGCCGCCGCAGGCAATTCTCTGTTGTTGGAAGTAGCTATCCAGTGCCATTTCTGCCGCCTGTCCTCTTGTCCAAAAATTATCTTTGGCGTTGGAGATAGCCTTCCTTACCTGCACTGCCCCTATACTCTTTTCTAAGAACAAAGGTACTACAGACTTTAAAAGGTCTGAGGGGACAGTAGCGTCTGCATCAAAAACGCCGATAATTTCACCCTTAGTGAGGGGGAGGGCTTGGTTTAGGGCGCCGGATTTACCCCCTTTGGCTTGGCTGGCATCCCGATGTAAAACCCGCATATGGGGGTAAAGGGTTTTTAATTCTTCCAGGATAGCTCCGGTGGCGTCGCTGCTATTGTCGTTAATTACGAGGAACTCATATAATTGCTGGGGGTAGTCCAGGTTAGCCAACTGATGTACCAATTTGCGAATAACCTTTTCTTCATTTTTGGCAGCCACCAGGAGAGAAACCGTGGGGAGGTTGGGGGGGTTAGGGTAGGGGGATTGAGTTGGGGGAATTGGGGCTGACATTAACCGGAGGGCGTGGATGGACAGCAAGACTCCTAGGACGAGTACAACAGCAAAACCCCAGGAGACAAGGTGAAGGGTGACTATTGTAATCCAAACCACCCCTAGAGTGAAGGCTGCTTTTTTCCTCCTGCCGGACAATCCTTGAAAGAAATCGGCTTTGAATTCCTCCTCTTCCAGTTCCGGGTCTGTCAGTTCGTCTAAGATAGAAGAGATAGGATCAGGTAGGGGGGACTCGGTTGGATGGGGATTTTGCTGTGGATTGGTCATAGTTTTCAGTAGTTTCCAGTGGAGGCACAGGTTAGCCTAAATGTTTTTCATTCTAGCACTACTGCGGGGGCCTTCTGAGGTGGGAGGTGGGGAAAGGGGTTGATTGGCGGTGGTTTGAGTCTCTTTTTGCTGCTGTTGTTGTTTTATTCTAGCAGCACTGCGACGCAATGCTTGTAACCTCTCTTCGTATATTTTCCTTTGACGACGATTAGGGGTTTGTTCGATGAGGGTTTTCAGGGCACTGCCGAGACTTTGATAGGCGGTTTTGAGGGAATAACCGAAACGGGTGGCGATTTGGATTGCCTTCTCGTCCGCCTCGATAGCGTCTTTTAGGACCTTTTCGCTGTTATTTTTTTGCCACAGACGATAGCCGGAGATGCCACAGAGGGCCAAAGCCAGTAGTAATAATAATCCATCTTGAACCCACAATTCTCCCACGGCTCCGCCCAAGCCTATAGCCAGGGCTGCCATTTCCCATCCTTCACGGGGTATAGTGTCATTTTGAATTCGTGCCACCTCGTGCCAAAATAGTAAATTGCGTTGGTCTATGGCCAGGTTTTCCCATTTTGCCAGGTCAATTTGGATTTCCACCTCATCCCTGCCGATTTCCTCGGTGCGAATGAGGGGAGGGTTTATTTCCGTGGAAGCCTCTACCATTACCCAACTTTGTAATTCTGGTGGCAGTAGGGTTTTCAGTCGTCTCAACTCGTTCATTTCTGCCCTAGCAGAGGAAGCCGTATAAGTCATAGTCTTTCTTTCCTCTCATCAATGGGGGGGGGACAGTTGCAAAAGTCCCCTCTTTCTATGCTAGTCTTATCAAAGTGTAATTGGCAATTTTAGCATGCATGGAACGTGGCTTAGTCTGGTCGGCCCTGTTATTGGTAATTGTTTGGCTCACCTGGAGCGGCAAACGAGAATATGATAAGTTACAAAAGTATCAAGAATGGGCTCGCCAGTTTGAGAAGTCCAAGTATGACATATATGCGGTATTGGGGAAAAAAGGGAATTCGTTGGTGGTAGGCATCCCCACACCCAAGGGCATAAAGGAGGAGAAGACAGTATCCCTTTCCAGGATAAGGGCAGTTGAGTTGTACTGGAAAAAACAGTTATTGTCTTCTGGGAAAGAGATACCGGAAAGGGGAGAAGGGCTGTTAGAATTAATCCTGGAGGAAGAGACCATTGAGGTGCCTTTTACTGACATTAGAATTGCTGCCCAATGGCGTGATTACCTAAATGGCCTGCTGGGGGGGGGTTAGTTGCCCTCAGCCATGGCCACTGCCTTGGCGGGGACTGTTTGATATACTTGGGAGAGGTACTGCATCATAGTTTGGGATTCGTCGTAGGGGAGGGGAATATCTCCCAATACCTCCAGGATATTTTTGGTGTTGTCAGTAGTGGGGGAGACAATGAAGAGGGAGGAGTCTGGAGGTTTTTCATAATCCCAGAAATTTTCTATGGAGAGGGGGGTGTAGGTTTTACTATTACCACTTTTGCGTTTGGGGACGGATTTTATTTTACCCAACTGTTCTGGTTGCCACTGTTTGCCAGACAGGCGCCAACTGCGCGCCACTCTTAGGGCTTCAAGGATTTGTTCCTTGCTTCTGCCTCGCAGTTGAAAGATAATAAAGGGGTCTTCCCGAAAACGCTCTGCCAGGTGATAATATACGGCGGCTATGTGTTTACAGGGATTAGCCTTGTCAGGACAGGTGCAACGGGCGCGTACGTCTGCTAAATTGAAAGGGAACAGACTAAGACCATTTTTGATGAAAACCTGTTCGATTTCTTCAGGCATTTCCCCCACCAACAACTGAGCGGAGATGAATGCCTTTTCGGACATAGTGGCAATCACATACCCCCAGTCGTCATCGGAAAACAGATCTAATCCCAGAGTCACCCTGTAGGGTTTTTCTTGACTTCCCTGGACTTCTGCTAACAATTGACACTGCTTGTTAAATTCTAGATTGAGGATATTCCCTTCCCGAGAGTAGTTTCTTCCCCTTTCTAGTCTTTTCTTAAATCGGTAGGAATCCAACAATTCTAGCCACTTGTCTACCCACCACTGCTTTTGTTGAATCATTGTCTACTCTGTACTACAATATTCCGGCAAACTGGATTACAATTGTACCATGGAGGAAAGAGGGAGATAAAAAGCAAGAAAGGCCACAAACATTTCTAAGATATATGTTAGTATCAGGGTAAGAAGTGTCAGAGCTAAAATGGACTAGGAGGGGGAATAGAAGCGGACAAGATTCCTACACCCTGTTCGTTGGTACCATTGAGAGAGAGAGTATGAAAGTGACAAAACGTGGACTAATTCTGGGGGCAACAGCCTTAACTATTTCCAGTGTAGCATTCACGGGTTTTGGATTACGTTTTTCCCAAACCCAGGCGTTTTTTAAAGATAGTCCCAAGGAGATAGTAGATGAGGTATGGCAGATAATCAACCGCCAATATGTGGATGCCACTTTCAACGGGGAAGATTGGCGTGAGGTACGGAGGGAATACCTCAATAGGGAGTACAGCAGCAAAGAAGAGGCCTATAAGGCCATCAAAGAAATGCTAAAAAGACTCAATGACCCCTATACTCGTTTTATGGATCCCGAAGAGTTCAAAAGCATGCAAATTGACACTTCAGGGGAGTTGACGGGTGTAGGAATTCAAATTACCAAGGAGGAGGATACG
Source organism: Geminocystis sp. M7585_C2015_104 (assembly GCA_015295805.1). Classification (NCBI taxonomy): domain Bacteria; kingdom Bacillati; phylum Cyanobacteriota; class Cyanophyceae; order Chroococcales; family Geminocystaceae; genus Geminocystis; species Geminocystis sp. M7585_C2015_104. The sequence goes on from DVEF01000021.1 coordinate 24,303, forward strand.
AAGAATATTGTAGTAATTGCACCCATTGAGGACACACCAGCCCAGAGGGCAGGTATTTTACCCAAGGACATTATACGCAAGGTAGATGGCAAAAGCACAGAGGGAATGGATTTAAATGAAGTGGTGTCCATGATAAGGGGCAAACCCGGCACCACAGTAACTCTTACCATTGAGCGCAACGGCGAAATTAAAGAATTTGTCCTAACCAGGGCTAGAATCGAAATCCACCCGGTAAAGGCTAGAATTGAAGAACAGCCGGGAATTGGTAAAATAGCCTATGTCCGTCTGGTGCAATTTAGCAGCAACGCTCCCAAGGAGATGCGGGAGGCTATAGTCAAGGGGGAGAAGGAGAATGTGAAAGGGTATATACTGGATTTGCGCTCCAACCCCGGCGGTTTGCTTTACTCCAGTGTGGAAATCGCCCGCATGTTCATCAACAGGGGGAGAATCGTCTCTACCGTTGACAGAGTTGGCGAGGTGGAGGTTCATAATGCCAATAACAGTGCTCTTACCAACAAGCCCGTGGTAGTATTGGTGGACGGCGGTTCGGCTAGTGCCAGTGAGATTCTTGCCGGAGCTCTTCAGGACTACAAGCGCGCTATAGTAGTTGGGACCCAGACATTCGGCAAGGGGTTGGTACAATCAGTGAGGGGCCTGGGAGACGGATCGGGTTTAGCGGTTACCATTGCCAAATACCTGACGCCCAAGGGGAGGGATATTAACAAGAACGGCATTACCCCAGATGTGATATACGAGTTGAATGAGAGAGAAAAAGAAGTACTAATGAAAGACAGAACAAAGATTGGCACCATGGACGATGCCCAGTATCGCAAGGCAGTAGAAGTGTTATCCCAGCAGGTAGCCATGAGAAAGTAGGGCTAAAACAGGCGGGAGAGGATATTAAGTCCTCGTTGAGCCACCTGTGAGTATTTCAACTGGCCAGTGAAGATTTTTACCATGGTTTTGCCAGCGGAGGGGTGTTTAACCCCCAGTTGGTAACTGAGACGGGGGAAGCGGTAAAATGCCTGAGACAGACGCTTGGCCCACATCATCTCTTTTCCCCATTCCTCGGCCATAGTGGCGCTGTAGTTATCTAGGGCATCCGTTTGGCCCGCCAGGCCGTTGATTATGGCTTCTGCCCCCTTCATGCCGCTGTAGACGGAGGGGCGGATGCCCTCGGCGGTGAAGGGATCAACCACACAGGCAGCTTCCCCCACCAGGATGGCCCTTTCGGCATGTAATTTTTGAACCCCATCCCAGAGGGCAATAGGGTGTCCGTATTCACAACCATCTTGTAGTCTAAGACAAAAGCCACTGGCATAGTTTTCCAGGAGCCTGTGGAAACTTTGAGCCTTGCGTCGTTTAGCAAAACCCCCTGCCCCTAGGGAATAGCCGTCTGCCTTAGGGAAATTCCAAGCATAACCGTGGGCCACCAGTCCAAATTCAAAGTAGGTGTCTGTTGTCGGTTGGGCAGCAGGGATTTCCACTTCTAAGGCTCCCACTACGGTTTTCTTCTGTTTTGTAAAACCCAGCCACCTGGCAGTATTCCCCTTAGCTCCATCTGCCCCTACAATATAGCTTCCCCGGAAGTGGCCTTTGGGCGTGTGGACAAGCCACGAGTCTTTTTGGAATTCTATGGCGGTAACTTCAGTGTCTGTGAGCAATTGAGCCCCTTGTTTGACTGCCTGTTGCACCAGGAAATAGTCAAACACATCCCTTCTTACCATCCAGATGGGGGTGTTGCCCAAATCGATGGCCACCACTTCCTCCTGTTGCCAGGTGCAGTAAACGGTATGGCTTTTGACGGAGATAGCCGGGGTTAAGTCAAAATCGAACCAAGACTGAATGGCCGGCGACACGCCCCCACCACAAGGCTTATAGCGAGGCAGAGAGGCCTTTTCTAACAGCAACACAGATACCCCCCGTTTAGCCAAGTGATAGGCCGCCGTTGCCCCGGAAGGCCCAGCACCTATTACAATACATTCGTATTTCATACTGTTACTAAAGTATACCCCCCTCCAGGGGGGGAAAGACACTACAGAGTCAGGGAATGGGGGTCATTTTCGATGACAGAGGCCAAATCCTGAAGGAAGGCCGCTGCATGAGCCCCATAAATGATACGGTGATCACAGGTGATGGTAACAGTCATGCGGTTGAAGATGCCAAACAAGCCCTCCTTGTTGGCAACCACTGTGGGGCGAGTACCGCCTATGGCCAGGATAGCACCTTGTCCTGGGGGGAGAATAGCATTAAACTGACTGACACCATACATCCCCAAGTTAGAAATAGTGAAGGTGCCAGTGCTATACTCGTCCGGTTGTAGTTGTTTGGCGCGGGCGCGATTTACCAAGTCTTGCCAGTTACGGGCGAGGGAGTATATGTCTAGACTGGCGGCGTTTTTCAACACTGGTGTAATCAAACCGCCATCGGGCATAGCTACGGCCACTGCGATGTTGATGGCATCATTATATTTTATTCCTCCTTCAGTGTAGGTGGCATTGAGGAGGGGATGTTTCTCCAGGGTGACTGCCACCGCCTTGGCCAATAGGACAGTCATAGTGACGCCCCTGGGTTTGATTTTGCGGTATAACTCCTCCAGAGCGTTAGTGGTAATGTCATAGCTGACTTGGAAGGTAGGTACATGGAGACTGGCCACCATGTTGCGCACCACTGCCTGTTGCAGGGTGTTGAAAGGCACCGTTTCTCCCGGAGGGGCAGTTGGCGCAGTAGTCGCTTCTTGGCTAAAAGAGGGCACGAAACTGGAACTGGGAGCTGTGTGAGAGGTTACTGGTGTAGTAGAAACTTTTCCGGCCGCCCTTTCCACGTCTTCTGCAGTAATCCTCCCGTTGACTCCTGTGCCTTTGATGGTGCGCAAATCCACATTTAACTCCCTAGCCAGTTTTTTCGCCCTAGGAGAGGCTATGATACGGCCACTGCCGCCATTGGTGGGGAGGGGTGTCTGTACTGTGGCTGTGGCTGCCGGGCCCGTAGCCGTGGCTGTTGCTGGCGTAGGTGGGGTTAGGGGAGTGTCTGCGGTAGCAGCTGTACTTGTAGTAAGCTGTTGTGCTCTTCTCCTGGCTTCCTCGATTTCTGCCTCTGTTTCGGCTATGTAACCAATGGTTTTGCCCACTGGCGCCTGTTCCCCTGCTGGTACTATAATGGTGGCCAAATAGCCAGAGTAGAAGGACTCTACATCCATATCTGCTTTGTCCGACTCTACCACCAGGATGGTTTCCCCCTTTTCCACCCTATCGCCGGGTTTTTTCTCCCAGGAAACTATTTTGCCCTCTGTCATGGTGGAACTGAGAGCCGGCATGAATATCTCGTAAATCATCTATCCTTGTAACTTTTCTATAAACGTTCAAACCTACAATTATATCAGTTGGCAGGTGGCATTTATTTTGCTTTTGCCTTTAGGGGGCGATCGCCTTAAAATGGAAACAGATACACCTACTCAACATGTCCTATAATGACTACTAGTGCCGACGCACCAAAGAAACTCTCCAGGGTAGAGACTATCAAGGAGAGGAGTAATTTTTTGAGGGAGCCTATAGCTACGGAGATAAACCAAGATACTACCCACTTCAGTGAGGATGGGGTGCAAATACTGAAATTCCACGGCTCCTATCAACAGGATAATCGAGATAATCGTAAAAAGGGGCAAGAAAAGGACTACCAGTTTATGTTGCGCACCCGCACCCCCGCCGGTTATGTGCCCCCCCAACTATATCTCACCCTCGACAGACTGGCAACTGATTACGGAAATAACACAATAAGAGCTACAACGAGACAGGGTTTTCAACTCCACGGGGTATTGAAGAAAAACCTAAAGACGGTTATAGCCACTATTATCCGCAACATGGGTTCAACCCTAGGAGCCTGTGGCGATGTTAACCGCAATGTCATGGCACCCCCTGCCCCCTATAAAAACCGTCCTGAATACCAGTACGCCTGGGAATATGCCCAAAAGGTGGCCGACTTACTCACCCCCCAAACCGGCGCCTATTATGAAATCTGGCTGGATGGGGAGAAAATTATCACCGCCGAGGAAGCCCCAGAGGTGAAGGCTGCCCGTCTTAAAAATACTAATGGCACTATTTTCCCTGATTCCCCTGAGCCTATCTACGGCACCAATTACATGCCCCGCAAGTTCAAATGTGCTGTCACTGTGCCCGGCGATAATTCAGTAGACATTTACACCCACGATTTAGGTTTGGTTGTAATTACAGACGAACATGGCAAACTACAAGGATTCAACGTACTGGCAGGCGGGGGATTGGGACGAACCCATCGCAAGGAAGAGACTTTCCCCAGGCTAGCCGATGAGATTGGCTATGTGGACAAAGAGGACATTTTTGAGCTAGTCAAGGCAGTAGTGGCCACCCAAAGGGATTACGGCAATCGCAGTGACAGAAGACGTGCCCGTTTGAAGTATCTGATTCATGACTGGGGGGTAGACAGGTTTCGTCAGAAGGTACAAGAATATTTTGGCAAACCCCTACAGCCCTTTAAGCCTTTGCCGCCATGGAGGTACAAAGATTATCTGGGCTGGCATGAGCAAGGGGATGGTAAACTCTTTTTTGGTCTGTCCATCGAAAATGGTAGAATAAAGAATGATGGGGGTTCCCGTCTCAAAGATGCCCTCAGGGAAGTTATCGGCAAATATCAACTCCCCAGCCGTGTTACCCCCCACCAAAACCTGATTCTCTACGACATTCAACCAGAGTGGCAGCAGGATATTGAGGCCATATTCCAACAACACGGGGTTGAGGTAAATCCTGACAAAGTCAACCACCTTACCCGTTATGCCATGGCCTGTCCTGCTTTGCCCACCTGCGGTTTGGCCATTACTGAATCTGAGCGAGTTTTCCCCAGTGTTTTGGCGCGTATTGACGCCCTTTTGGCCAAACTGGGGATGGCGGAGGAGACTTTTGTTATCCGCATGACTGGTTGCCCCAACGGTTGTGCCCGCCCCTATATGGCAGAATTAGGTTTTGTAGGGGAGTCTCCCGACGTCTATCAAGTGTGGTTAGGTGGCAACCCCCATCAAACCCGCTTAGCCAGTCCCTATCTAGATAAACTCAATATAGCCGATTTGGAGTCCTTTTTAGAACCCCTTTTGGTATACTTCCGCGACTATAAGCAACCCGGGGAGACTTTTGGGGAATTTTGTCATCGGGTTGGTTTTGATTCCCTAAGGGAATTTGCCAGTAAATATCAGCCAAAAAGCGATAATACTGGTAAAAAAACTGACCGGAAAACCCGTAGTAGAAGACAGGAACATCGCATCAGTGTAAGTGAGTTTTGGTATCAGAAATTAAAGGCTATTTCCCAAGCAGAGAAAAAGCCAATGAGTCAAATTGTTGCAGCTGCCTTAGAGAAATATTTTGGCAGTGAAAAATAGCATTCTCCCATTTTAGCCTTTTGCCCTGGAGGATGGGTTTGTTTTTGCCCTCCTCTCTTTTTTTCCTTGATTCTGGCCCACATGCCTTAATTTTTTCTGTAGTTTTCCCATATCCTTAACTTTTTGTGGTATAGTAAAAACCATCCCTGTTAGGCATTTAAAAGTAAAATCGTGAAAAATCCCCACTATAGAACAGTCGGACTGGTAGGAGAAGGGCAATTTGGCAAAGTTTACGGGGCAATTGTCAGGGAAACGGGAGAATTAGTGGCCCTAAAAGAATTAAACCCTCAAAAGTTCTCTACCAAAAGGTTTTTGAGGGAAATTCGCATTCTCCTGAAACTAGAACACCCCAATATTATCCGTTGTTATGGCGTTGCTCATAGCGGCGACAAAAGATATTTAGTGACAGAATACTGTGAGGGGGGAAGTCTCAGGGATTTAATCTGCAAGAGTCAGACTATTAGTTTGTTACAAAGGTTAAAGATTGTTTTAGATATTCTAGACGGTTTACACTATGCCCACACTGAGGGGATTATCCACCGCGACTTGAAACCAGAAAATATCCTTTTGTCGGTTACCAGTCAGGGGTGGAAGGCTAAAATCTCCGACTTTGGCGTAGCTAAAATTGAAAGAGAAGATACAAATGGAAGCGTTGGTGATACAGGATCCCCCGCCTATATGGCGCCAGAGCAATTTTATGGCAAATATTATTATGCCTCGGACATTTATGCCACAGGGGTTATCCTCTATGAATTATTAGTGGGAGATAGGCCATTTAAAGGAAGCCCCTATGAGATAATGTTAGGCCATTTAAATCGCCCTCCTGTCTTCCCAAAAAATCTCCCTGCCAGTTTGCGTCTAATTCTAAGACAGGCCCTTCAAAAATTACCCCAACACCGTTTCCGCACTGCCCTAGAAATGAAGGGGGAAATCCTGAGGGCAATCCTCGAGCTGGAGGATTCCGGGGTTTCTTTTTACGACAAACTGCTTCCTAACCGGTTATCTCTAAATTTGATTCAACAAAATTTGCTCCAAGAAAAGGTTAATTTTATAGTGACTAGAGACAGGGCAATATACCTGGCAGGTGACAAGAAAGTAGTGGTCAAGACTTTTCTCTTCAACTCCAGGAAGAAAGTATTTGAGTTTTGTTTTAAGACTCTTTATTTTTTTGAGAGGGTTGTAAAACACCTAACCGTATTGGAGAATGGATGTCTTGTAGCTACGGGCGGAGACTCACTCCCCTATTTTGATTTTTACCACTGTCACGGACAAAAATGTCAAATTTTGGGAATAAAAACCAGTGATTTGCGCTATGGAGCAGCCACGGATGGTAGTTGGTTGGCAGTCAGTAAAATTAAACATGAAGAGGAGGGATTTCAGTTAATCAATCTCAAAAAGTTAGCCCCAGTTACCCCCCTAATTAAAGAGTTTATTCCCAAACAAATTATAGGACTAGATCGTCGTCATGGCGTGGTGATTTACACCCAAGATAACATCAATAAGGACTACACTTATTTCCGGTTTTTTAACAGAAGAGGCATGTGGTATGACACCTATACTGTATTTGTGCCTTTGACAGGAGTAGTCTTTCATTCCCGGGAATCTAAGGCATTTTTAGCCAGGGAAAAACAAACAAATAACATGATTTTAATTAAGTTTTATCCTTTTTCAGTGCAAAGAATTCCCCTGAGTTTCTATGCCGATTATTATCTACCCCTCAACGAAGGTTTTTGTTGTATAAACAGGGATGGTAAAATAGCCCTAGTAGGCTTAGATGGAGAGATGATGGGGGAATCAAAAATAGGAATTGTAGATAGAATTAACTCCGCTGCCCCCCTGTTGGAAGATAAAATCATCCTCCTAGGGGAGAAAGATGGACAACAAAAACTCCTAGTCTACGAAATAAAAGTTAGTGTAGATAACATCAATAGGAAAATAGTGCCCCTAGAGGAATATAGAATCACAAAGGGGAAATAAACAAGAAGACTCGCTATTTCTCCAGATTGGCACGGGCGTCTTTTACTGCCAGTACAAAGGAAACCACCGAAGTAGGGACACTGGCTGCCAGAATTAGGATAGTATTAGTTTGACCCAAGTCGGGCATTCCCGAGCCCAATTCAAACAAACAGCCTACCATTGCTATACTAGCAACACAACAGAGCATAAGTAAAAGACCACTCTTAACAGTCAGATACATAGTCTAATCTCCCGTACTGTGGGGGGCTTTTGAAAAAATGATAGCATTGCCGGTGGCCACAAGGCCTTAAGGGGTAGGAAAGATAGGATTTAGGGGGTAGGGGGTAGGAGGGGGTGGGATGTGGTGGTTGGCGGCTAGGGGCATGTTATGAAACCATAAGCCCATACTAGGAATACAGTAGTAGCCGCCAGGGCATTTAGGGATCAACCCAACGCCCGTCTGCCTTAATCAGATTAATTAACTCCTTCACCCCATCTTCCTGGGGCACTCTTTTAATTTCCTCCCTTCCACGATACAACGCTATATATCCCGGTTGTTTGCCCACATAACCATAGTCAGCATCTGCCATTTCCCCGGGGCCATTCACAATACAGCCCATTACAGCTATATTTAAGCCAGTCAGATGTTTAGTAGCCTCTCTCACCTCATGTAGTACCTTTTCCAGATTAAAGAGAGTACGACCACAGGAGGGGCAGGCTACATATTCTACCATGGTTCGGCGTAAACCTAGGGCTTGGAGTATTTCATAGCAAACTGGTATTTCTTTTTCTGGGGCTTCGGTGAGGGAGACACGGATGGTATCACCGATGCCCTCAGCCAGGAGAGTGGCAATGCCGGCGGTGGATTTAATTCTACCATATTCGCCATCCCCCGCCTCTGTGACTCCCAGGTGTATGGGGTAATCCATCCCCAACTCATCCATGCGTTTAACCATTAAACGGTTAGCGGCTATCATCACTGGCACCCGGGAAGCCTTTAGGGATATAACTAGATTGCGGAAATCTAGAGATTCACAGATTCTGATAAATTCTAGGGCAGATTGTACCATCCCCTCTGGAGTATCCCCGTAGGTGAATAGCATTCTTTCTGACAATGAGCCATGGTTTACGCCTATACGCATGGCTTTCCCCTGTTCTTTTAGAGATAATACCAGAGGTTCGAGGGTTTGCTTGATTTTTTCCCCTATTTCGGCAAATTCTTCCTCTGTGTAACAGGTGCGATTCTCCTTGGGCTTTTCAAACACATACAAGCCTGGGTTTATTCTCACCTTGTCCACATATTTTGCCACCTCCAGGGCGATTTTCATGCCATTGTGATGCACATCTGCCACCAGAGGCACAGGTTTATAGGTATCCTCCAATTTAGCTTTAATGTCCCTTACCGCCTTAGCATGGGCTAGACTGGGTACAGTTACCCTTACTATCTCACAACCCATTTCGTGGAGACGACGAATGGCGGCCACGGAGGCATCCACATCCAGAGTATCCTCGTTAATCATGGATTGTACCACCACTGGGTGTCCACCCCCGATAGTCACGTTGCCCACTTTTACAGGGCGGGTTTTCCTACGATGAATTGTAGTATCAAATAGTCTAGGATCGTCCGGAAGGGGTATGCCACTGGGATTGGTAGGTTTATCAATAGTTTGCATGGTTTTATTTTTATAGCTAAATTGGCTTTTTTTTTCCCTCTTATTGTAATCTAGAATGGTCAGTTTCGGTTGGACTGAGGGCAATGCAGTGGGTTAGATGAGGAAACATGATATAATTCTTCTTAGCTGTTTTATTTGCCTTCTCGAGCCTAGGTGGAAATGGCATTACAATCCTCATCTGTGGACCCAATATGGCCTTTATTCTTTAAACTGTTCTATGTTTTAAAGACCTGAGAACTATTATATTTTGTTGTTTATGCATTTCATCATTGTAGCATATTTTTGTTTTTTATTGAATTAATGTTTAGTCTTATTGTCACAATTATAGTCGTTATTCTTGGCTCAGCTTTTTGTTCGTTAACGGAGACGGTTTTACTCTCTGTTTCTGACATAAGGGTCAAACAATGGGCTCAATCAAAAAAAACAGCAGCTTCGGTTTTACTGCAGATAAAAAAGAAAATAAATCGTCCCATAGCAGCTATTGTGATTCTGAACAATATTTTTAACATTGTGGGTAGTGTTTTGGTAGGCACCACTGTAACGGAAACCTTGGGGAGTAGATGGCTAGGATTTGTTTCTACTCTGCTAACTTTCTTGATTATTATTTTCGGTGAAATTTTGCCGAAAACCATGGGGCAGAGATATGCGGAAAATCTGGCATTGTGGCTAGCAATACCGGTTAAATCTATTGCCTTTGTTTTGACTCCTTTTGTGTGGACAATGGAGAAGATAACCACTCCCTTTACGGGGGATAAAATTCTGCCTACCACCAACGAAATGGAAATAAAGCTACTAACAAATATTGGCAGGAATGAGGGGGTAATTGAGGCGGATGAGGCAGAGATGATTAATCGTGTTTTCCATCTTAATGACTTGTCAGCTGGAGATTTAATGACTCCTAGGATTCTTATTACTTATCTCAGGGGTAATCTGACTTTAAACGAGTGTAAGCAGGCAATTATAGATTCCGAACACTCTCGCATTATAGTAGTAAAAGACTCCATTGACGAAGTAGTTGGTATTGCTCTCAAAAATGAATTACTAACAGCAATTATTCAAGGCAGGGGAGAAGAAAAGGTAGCTAACTTAGCCAAGCCTGCAAATTTTGTGCCGGAAACCATGAGGGCGGATTATTTATTAAAACACTTTCAGGAATTAAGACAACATTTAATGGTGGTGGTAGATGAATTTGGGGGAGTTGCCGGGGTTGTCAGTCTGGAAGACGTATTAGAGGTTTTGACTGGAGACATTGTAGACGAGACGGATAAAACAGCCAATATAAGAGAAATTGCTAGGAGAAAACGAGAAAGACTACTCCTGTCTAAAGGCATTGAAATTTAGACATAAACCCTGTTTAAAATTCTCGATGTTTAGGCCTAAAAAACTGGCAATCAAATTCTTGGCAGGATATTGATTAGTTGTGCATTATATCAGTCATAACAAATTTTTAAACATATCCAAAACTGTGAATTGCAGTCATTCACCGTATCAGCTTGATTTATTATAGCCGTCGGCCTGATCTAATAGTCAGATTAGGTGTTGGTAATAGCTAAGGGGCAAGCCTGTGCGTTTTTTTACATCTATGACTGAATTGTATGGCCCATTTTTCTGTCTCTCCAAAACTATTAACCTTGCCGCCTTTGGCTCAATTCCTGCGGCGATTAATTGCTCCTCTGAATATGTATTCAAACGTCGCCAAGACACTCCATAATCCTGTTTGATATCATAGCTAAATGTGATTAGAGGTTCTCTGTCATGGACTATTTTTTCCGGAATACCCGCTACCTCGACTAACTCCTCTAAACTAGTAAAAATAAAACCCTCTTTTCTGATTTCCTCAATCTGATTAGCATAAACAATAGGTAGGTCTAGGCCATAAACCAAATCGTCTTTAGAGGCAGTATTTATATCTATTTTTCTCCCCCTATGCTCTGCTACCAGTTGTGCTATTCTTCTATCACTAATTTCCAGGTTATCCGCGTTTACTTTCAGCTGATATTTATTTTTCAGGGAGAAACTGGTTACTATTTGCGCAATCCAGATTAGAAATCCTATTTGATTGCCACTAAAAATCCAACTGGATATAGTAAAACCTAATCCCAGCCAAATCCAGGACTTGAAGTTGGCTTTACTGCCGGCATAAACCAAGGCTAAACCACCAAAAACCGGTATAACAGAAAACCACACCCATTTAGGTGTTTTCCTAACATTAGCTGGTAAATTTGACATAGGTTTACAGGGAATCCAAATATTTTCTTCTTTTTCTTTCGTATTCTTCTGCTGTAATTATACCAGAGTCATACAGTTGTTTTAACTCCCTTAATGTGTTAACTACATCTGTAGGTATTTTCCCAGAAAAGCCTGTGTTTTCCGCCAAATGGGGATTGTATTTTCTGTTAAAACGCTCATCAGACATCAGCGATAATCCTATTAAATCAAAAATAGATAATATTGCGGGGATTCCAGTCCAGCAGAAAATGAGATACAATACCCCGGCCATATTTTCCCCCAGGTAAAATTTGTGTATGCCAAGGGCGCCTAGAAAAAGTGTTAACAGTATAGCTATGACTCTATTTCTCATAACCTTCCTCCCCTAGAGATTTTTGTTTACCAGTTTTAGTTAATTTGCCAAGCAAAAAATATAAAAACACCAGACAAATTTGGGTTTCTAGCATGGCAATATAGCCTCTTAGCCAGAAGTTAAAATTTGTTAAAGAACTTGAAGAAAATATAACGATGCCCAGAAGCAGGTAGGGCAAAGGTTTAATTTTATTAAGGAAGAACATACCTACACCCGTTAAGGGGCAAAAATAGGGGGCTAACTACATTATATTGAAAGGGAAAAAATATTGGTGTTATTGTTACCAATTTTTGTTAGATGAGGAAAAAATGACATAAAACTAAGACTCAATAAAACTGAGACTCAGTTGTCTACCTGAATTTCTGCCAAGTCGTGTATGACAACATCTGCTTGTTGTAGGTGGCAGGGATAAGATAATTTCCAACAGATACCAATGACGCCACCAGCATTGGCTTTTCTTGCCATGGCAATATCCCCTTGGGAATCTCCCACCATGAGGGTATTTTCCGGTTTCACCCCTATTTTGTCACAAACAGCAAGATATAACCGAGGGTCGGGTTTAGAGATATGGCCGTCTACTCCCATGATGAAATCTATGTAGGGGGTTAGCTGGTGGGTTTCGACAAAGTCTCTTATATTTTGGGTGGTATCAGCGGAGAGAATAGCTAATTTTAACCCCTTTGCGGATAGCCGTTGGATTACCTCCAGACTGCCGGCAAACAGGGGAGAGATGTAACCTCTTTTGGGTAATGCCTTTTCTGCTTCCTCGAAACAAGAGGCGGCAATGGTTAAGGCTTCAAACCAACTCTTGCCGGTTTCTGCGGCGATATAACCGGCGGCAACTATTTGATTTTCTCGGTTACTTCCTACTGCCATTAAACCACTAGGGTTGAAATAGTTTTCTCCCACACCAAAGGCTTTTAACAGAGATGGATAAATCCCTGGAATTTTGGCGTCAATTAATCTTGCCCTATTAATAGCCAGTTGACGTAAAAAATCCTCAGAATCTGCCAGAGTGCCGTCCTTGTCAAAGATTATAGCTCCAATTTCGGCAAATAAACGACCTCTACAACGAATTCGACAGGTATTTGTTAATTTATATTTTTCCTCCATGTTTCCTTACCGTCTATCTCTGCTCAGTGGATTCTTTGCTGTGGGAATTTATAATTATAAACACCTACATCCTCTCCCCACACCCTACCCCCATTCCCCTGATTGTATAATTCCATGATGGAAGAGAAAAAGTAGGGAAAGAATTGATGAAAAGAAGACAATTTTTGACTAACGCCACGATTACGGCAGTGACTTCGGCTACCCTGGTTTCCTGTCAAAGCCAGAATAAGACTACAGTCGTGGCTAATAGTTTACCAGAAGTGCGTTGGCGAATGGTAACAAGTTGGCCAAAATCGTTGGATACTATATACGGGGCAGTGGAGAGTTTGTGCAGTCGAGTTAAGGAATTGAGTGGGGGTAAATTCCAAATTACCCCCTATGCTGCTGGAGAGATTGTACCAGGATTGGAAGTATTTGATGCTGTCCAGAATGGGACAGTAGAATGTGGACACAGTGCCGGTTATTATTATATTGGTAAAAATTCCGCTTTGGCCTTTGCCACCTCCTTGCCTTTTGGCTTATTACCAGCCCAACAAAATGCGTGGTGGTATTATGGAGGAGGATTGGAAGCCATGCGGAAGGTGTATGCCGATTTTAATATTATCAATTTTCCTGCCGGCAGCACAGGGGCGCAAATGGGAGGATGGTTTAAGCGGGAGATTAAGTCTGCCAGTGATTTGAGGGGGTTAAAAATGCGTATTCCCGGCTTGGGGGGGGAAGTGATGGCGGCTTTGGGGGTGACTGTCCAAAATATCCCCGGTGGTGAATTGTTTTTAGCCCTTGACAGGGGTGCTATCGACGCGGCAGAATGGGTAGGGCCCTATGATGACGAAAAACTGGGTTTGAATAAGGTGGCCCAGTATTACTATTATCCCGGCTGGTGGGAGCCTGGGGCAACTTTGGAATTGTTTGTTAACAAGAGGGCCTGGGAAAAACTGCCTAAAGAATATCAAAGCATGCTGGAGGTGGCGGCAAAGGAGGCTAATATGTCCATGCTAGCCCATTATGATTTCGTCAATCAACAGGCTTTACGAAGACTACTGGCAGGTGGCACAAAACTAAACCCCTTTCCGGATGACATTCTAAAGCAGGCAGAGAAAATCGCTTTTGAGATTTACGAGAAAATTTCCGCCCAGAATCCCATGTTTAAAGAAATCTATCAATCATGGCAGGAATTTAGGAAAGGAATTATACAATGGAATTCTATCAATGAGTTGAGTTTTGCCAATTTTGTCCACCGCGCCTAGTATGTCTTTTTTACCGCAATATCGACCAAAAAAACTCTCTCTCGGCTTTTTAGAAAGGGAAATCTTGGATATTGTTTGGGATTTGGGTTATGCTAGTGCCAAGGATATTCATGATCGTATTCTAACTGATCCTGACCGGGAGCTGGCATATGCCTCCGTGATGACGGTTTTACAGAGACTTGCTAAAAAAGGCTGGATTGCCTACGAAAAAAAAGGGCGCGCTTTTTATTGGTATCCCCTTGTCTCCCGGGAGCAGGCGCAAGCTATACTTTCTTATGAGAGACTACATAACTTCCTAGCTGTTAGTAATCCCGACGTGGTGGCTTCCTTTGCCGATAGCCTTGATGCCACCAGTATAGACAAACTGCAGGCTATCGCCGCCAGACTAGCCGAAATTAAAAACCAGAGAGAGAAAACACAGCAGGGGGATTAGGAGAGGGAAATGCATCTGTTGTTGATTGTTTCTTCCATTTTTGTGGCGGTAGGGATAAGGATTTTTTTCCCCATCCCCTCCCCCACGGAGAATGGCAAACTTTGTTGGGGTAAATTACTATTCCACTTTGCCTTTCCCCCTCTTCTCTTGTTGATGACTGCCTTGGTGGTAGTTGTCATGGGTTACCAGGGAAAGATGTGGGGAATAAAAGCGGGTAAATTTAGTTATTTCCTCTCTCTTGCTTTTCTGATTTACGCCGTTTTTGTTATCCTTAAAAACCTATACCAGCAGTGGCAAATTCAATCTTTGCTGACAAATTTTCCGGGCATTGTTATAGAAGATAACCCATGCAAATTACTAGATACACCCTTTCCCTATGCCGCCGTGGTGGGTTTATGGAATCCCCAACTGGTAGTGAGTGAGGGATTGATTAAGTTGCTTTCTCCTCCCCACTTGAAATCAGTAATCGCCCACGAATTGGGCCATTTGTACTACCGCGATACCTTTCTCTTTTTCTGGTTGAGTTGTTTAAAGACTATTGGATTTTCTCTGCCAAAGAGCGAACAAATTTGGGAAAATCTGGCTCTAATGCGGGAGTTAAGGGCGGATTTATTTGCTTGCCAAAAAGTAGACCATTTACTAGTAGCAGAGTCTCTGATTATAATCAACTCCTATTTGTTAAATAACCGCGGAGAAAAACTGTTGTTTGAATGTCCGTTATACTCCAGTCGTTTGGGGGAAAGAGTCGAAAATTTGTTGGAAAACAGAGAGGGGAAATTAGTGGAGAATTATAGAGAAACCTTCTGGCTAATACTGGCTTTTATACCCTGGATTTTTCTCCCGTTTCACAGCGTCGGATAGTTGAGATTATTGTTGGTGAGGGTTTAACTGGTAAGAAAGAGGTTTACAGAATTGACTAACACCTTTTTTGACAACATAAATCAGTAAAGGAGTGAGTAGAAGGGGAGGACAAATTTTCTCTTCTAAAAGGCATTTAACTGCACTGGCCAGATAATTATTTTCCAAATCTTGACGTATTTTTTCCTGACAAATAGCCGCCCTACATCTTTTAGCCCAACCATCTAGCCAGTCTATTCTATCAGGATTTTGTCCCACAGCTAGGGCGATGGTGGTGGCGGCGTCTTCTAAATCTCCCTCCGCCTCTTCAATAACATCCAAGGCTTTGTTAGCTACCTCCAACCCTGCTAATTGTTCCCTATAATAACGGATCTCCTCTGGGCTTAACTGCATATGTAGTCCTTTTCCTGTTATGGTTTTGCCCTCTTATCCTCTATAATATCCCGTGCCCAAAAGGGGGCAGTACCGCCCCATGTAACATTCATATCTTGAAGCCCTAAACACCAATAATATACTTACGCCACTCGTGATGGAGATTGTCTTGAATGTGTCTATTGATTTCAAAGTGAAGACTGCTGTGGGGTTTTCTGGGTTGACGGCTGAGAGACATGTTAGCTTCTTTGGGAGTGCGGTTGCCTTTTTTGATATTACAACGGACACAGGCAGTGACTAGATTCTCCCAAGTGTCACCACCACCACGAGAGCGTGGGATAACATGATCAATAGTTAAGTGTTCACCACGATAGCCACAGTATTGACAAGTGTAACGATCTCGTTCTAGGATATTCTTTCTGGTGAGGGGGATTTCTTTGTGGGGTACTTTTACATATTGGCGTAATCGAATTACCGAAGGGAGAGGCAGTTTTTCATACACGTATTTACCATTATGTTCCAACTGTTCGGCTTTCCCCTTTAAAAGTAAGACAACCGCACGTTTCCAGTTGGTTATGTTTAGCGGTTCATAGGAGGCATTTAATACTAAAACCTTTCCCATAAACTTTGTTTGTTAAATATTCATAGCCGATGGTAGCACAAATGTCTGGTAACTGCCAGAGGAATGTTAACTAGGCGTCTTAGGGTAAAATAAAACCAAAGCCGGTCCAAAAGGGGGGAAAATGATGGTTTTCCGTCGGATTGTAGAGTTATTGTTGGTTTGTCTGATGGGGTTATTACTGTTGGGCACACCAGCATACTCTTTGGATTATACTAAAAGGGACTTGGAGGAGGCGGATTTTTCCCATCAAGACTTGCGAGGTTCAACCTTTAACAAGGCAAACCTACGTAATAGCAATTTTAGCTATGCCAACCTGGAGGGGGTGAGTCTTTTTGGTGCTAATATGGACTCTGCCAATCTGGAAGGAGCCAATTTACGTAATGCCGTGTTGGATCAGGCTAGACTCACCCATGCCAACCTCCGCAATGCCATTTTGGAAGGTGCCTTTGCTACCAATACCAAGTTTGAGGGGGCTTTGATTGAAGGAGCAGATTTCACGGATGTACTACTAACCCCCTACGTCCAGGAAATGCTTTGTAAGGTGGCCAGTGGCACTAATCCCGTCACTGGCAGGGATACCCGTGACACCCTCTTGTGCTCTTGAATGTACTGCTTAATGTATTCTTTTAATGTAACTTTAATTTAATTGTGGGGTACAAGTCGGATAATAATAGGGAGATGACAATAATTGGGATTATCGCTCATTTATGACTCCTTTACAACTGTGGCAACGGTATCAAGACTGGCTTTACTACAACCCCCAGCTGGACATTTATGTGGATGTCAGCCGGATGCGTTTTGATGAGGATTTTTACCAGAGGATGCTACCTAAGTTTGCCTCTGCCTTCGATTCTGTAGCACTTTTGGAACAAGGAGCCATTGCTAATCCCGACGAAAAACGCATGGTGGGCCATTATTGGCTACGCAATCCGGATATTGCGCCAAATCCCCAAATCCGACAACAAATCAAGGAGTGTATCCAAAAAGTCAAGGATTTTGCTAAAAAAGTCCACAACGGCGAAATAACCACCCCCCAAGGCCGAAAATTCACCGACATCCTCTCTATTGGCATCGGAGGCTCGGCTTTGGGCCCACAATTCGTCTCCCAGGCTTTGGCAGACATTAATCCCCCCCTAAAAATACATTTTCTCGATAATACCGACCCAGCGGGTTTCGATCGCACTCTTAATCTCCTGAGAGAAAGATTAAATACTACTTTGGTACTAGTAATAAGCAAGTCTGGCACCACCCCCGAAACCCGTAATGGCATGTTGGAAACAAAGCTGGTATATGAAAGCATGGGGTTGGAATTTCCTCGCTATGCCGTGGCTATTACCATGATGGAGGAAAGTAGTCAGTTGTATCAGACAGCGAAGGCAGAAAAATGGCTGGAATGCTTTCCAATGTTTGACTGGGTGGGGGGTAGGACGTCGGAAATGTCTGCCGTAGGCTTATTACCGGCGGCTTTGGAGGGTATTGACATTGATGCTATGTTAGCCGGCGCGCGGGATATGGACATTGCCACCAGGGAGAGGGATGTGAAAAACAATCCTGCCGCCCTTTTAGCACTGTCTTGGTATTATGCCGGTAACGGCAAAGGAGAAAAAGACATGGTAATTATCCCCTACAAGGATAGTCTTATTCTCCTAAGTCGTTACCTACAGCAACTGATAATGGAGTCTCTGGGCAAGGAAAAGGACTTAGATGGTAACATTGTCCATCAAGGGATTGCTGTTTATGGCAACAAGGGCTCTACGGACCAACACGCTTATGTGCAACAATTAAGGGAGGGTATTCCCAACTTTTTTGTTACCTTCATCGAAGTGTTAAAAGATAGGGAGGGCAAATCCCCCGAGTTAGAAAAATACATCACCAGTGGCGACTATCTTTCCGGCTTTCTCCAAGGCACCCGTCAGGCACTTTATGACAATGGCAGAGACTCTATCACCATCACCATCCCCGATGTCACCCCCTATACTGTTGGCGCCTTGATTGCCTTGTATGAGAGAGCCGTGAGTATTTATGCTTATCTAATCAACATAAACGCCTATCACCAACCGGGGGTAGAAGCTGGGAAAAAGGCCGCCTCTTCTGTTCTAGCTTTGCAAAAACAGATACTGGAACTTTTAGCCAGTCACCACCAGTCCTTTACCATTGATGAGATTGCTGAAAAAATCGGAAAACCGGAGGAAAAAGAGGCCATTTATAAAATTCTCCGTCATTTAGCTGCCAACAATCGTGGGGTTTCCCTTGAGGGAGACAGACGCCGTCCCAGTTCTTTGAGAATATCCTACAATTGGTAGTGAGGATGTGGGCCAAAAAAGCCCACTCTTTTTCCACCTATGTTCACCACCAGAAGACTTTTTATAAGTATAATCATCAGTTTTTGGCTTTTACTACTCCCTGTTTTATCCATTCAGAACATTACACCGGTAAGCCTAAAATTCCTAGTTTTTGAATCCATTTCTCTGCCGGTGGGAGTTCTACTCTCCTTCACTGTAGCCTTTGGGTTTATAGTGGGGTCATTTCTTCCCCTTTTTCCAGAGAAGAAACAAAAAAGGCCCAGAAAAAATAGGGCTTTTGCCCAGAAACAAGATTCAGAAAAAGACCCCATTTTTGATTGGGAATAAGGGGGAACAATTGCCTTGAAATAAATGACTGCAATTTCAATCCCTTCCAGCCAATTAAGGGCATCGCCTTCTTAGGAATTTTAGGCCCTCCATCAATTGAATTAGAGCTATTTAGAAACAACCTCCATAATGTAACTGCTATTGTTTTCCATATCCATTAAAAAAATAGAAGCTGCCTTATCCAGGGCCTTATTCATATTAGCGCCTGAAGCACTGTAGGTATTGTCCAAAATTATCGCACCATCACTTACAAATCTGACATCTGCATCAAAAGTGATTGTAGCAGAAGCCCCCATTCTCTGACTCTTTGTAACAACACCAGCTACCAATATGTCTGTGCCCCTTTTCTGCGCCTTTTCTAGGGCGGCGGGGAGATTGTCATAACTTAGCTTGCCATCAAAAACGCAAGTATAACTTGGACTATTAGATAATTTTGAACTGATAAATCTGGCAACTGTAGCACCCATATTGCCGACTTTTGTTGCATTGCTAAAAGTAACCACCATGCAGTTAATCTTACTCTTGGCAAAAACGCCAACGACCGCGAAACACGTAATCACAAAAATTATTAACATTGTTACAAATTTGGCAAATGCCTTAGCCATTTTTTAACCTCCTCTAACTCAATTTGGCTTGTATTGGCTACAATAGTGGGGATTTGCACCCTTTATGCCAAAACTGGGCAGTTGGGGCAAATTTAAATAGCCATTTAACTACTAAGTAGCAAATCTTTGCCCGGCACACACGGATTACACCGGGTTTTGTTAAAAAAGCAATGGTATTTCCGCTATTTGCCTTATTATGGTTATTTCGCCCTAGAATTAGGATACACCCCACAAAAGCAAATATTTCAAAGTTAACAAAAATTAATATGTACTCACGGGAAATAGACTGTATGGTAGGAGTTTTGAAGAAAAAAATGAGAAAAATTCTGTTAAAAATTGTGGCATCATTGATAATGATCGCCGGAATTAGTTTGTCGGGATGTCAGCAAATAAATGCCAACAATCCCCAGACAGAAGGCGTCAAACCCGAAATCACTAATCCCACTGTCAGAATTGCAAGAGAAATGAAACTACCCCGTTTGGAAGGCAAAGCCACCGTTGTCATGAAGGTCAACGGCAGGAGTATTACTATTGAAGTAGATGGCTACAATGCCCCCATTACTGCCGGCAACTTTGTGGACTTGGTACAAAAGGGAGTGTATAATGGCACTGTGTTTCATAGAGTAGTAAAAGAGCCCCAGCCGTTTGTAGTACAGGGCGGAGATCCCCAGAGTGCCAATTCTAACATTCCTGTGTCTCGTTTGGGCACTGGGAGTTATATTGATCCTCAGACTAGACAACCCCGTTATATTCCCCTAGAAATACGTCCAGAATACGATGAGACTCAGGAAAATGCCACACCCCCTGATATTATTTACAGTCGCATTGTTGACGAGCCACCTGAATTGAAACACAAATATGGCGTTATTGCTATGGCTAGGTCACAAATGCCCGATTCTGCCTCTGCCCAATTTTATTTTACCTTAGCCGAATTGCCTTTTTTAGATGGTAAGTATGCCGTGTTTGGGAGAGTTGTCGACGGTATGGATGTGGTGGAAAGCATCAAACAGGGCGATCGCATCGAATCGGCAGAAGTAATAGCTGGTGCTGAAAATCTGAAAAGATAGTCATCAGCCAAGGGATTGGACAAACAGACTAGCAATGTGGGGGATAATTTTCCTATTGCGGCTGTTTTCCCTTCCCTCGGTGAAAATCACTAACAAAAAGGGGGGATTATTAGGGGTTACCACATAGGCAGCGTCATGACGGACAGTGGAAGTCCAACCGGCTTTTGACCAAATTTGAGCATTATCTGGTATAGCTTCGCCTATAAACCCATTTATTTGGTTCTCCTCCTGTCCTACCTCCAGTTTTTTCTTGCTTGCGTCTCTTTTCAACAGGTTTCGCATTTTCTCACAGGCAGCGGGAGACACTATTAGGTTATTCATCAAGCCATGAAATAGTCTCCCCACTGCATTGGTGGTTAACATATTGCGGTTTTGATAGTTTTCCCCTACAAATATTCTTTCTCTACCATAGGGTCCATCACACCAGGTTTTTTGATTAACATTAATATAAGAGAATTCCTCCCATTGGAAACCGCGAAAATACTCGTTAATGGTATTTCTTTGCCGACACCATTTTTCAAACTCCTCTGGTGGTAATTCTGGGCCCGAGGTAGTATTAGTAAGGGTGTCTACTACCAAACTGGTGGCATCGTTACTGGAATACACTATCATATCTCTGATAGCGCGATTTAACTCCTCCGAGGGCTTAATTTTTCCCTCCTCCAGCCACTGATAAATTGCCACCAGGTAGAATAATTTCACAACACTAGCAGGATAAATTTTCTCTTCTCCCCTCCAGCTGTATCCTGATGGGGAATTCCGATCATCGTCTACAATTACCGTCAAAGCAATTTGATTTTTTCCCAGACTAGGAAACACCTCCCAGGTTTTTTTCAATATATTCTCCGTTATCCTTGCCAGGGAGGGATTAGCCCGAAAAAAAGCCATAAAACTATTTACTTATACCGCAGAAGTTCTAGAGACTGACAGGTAAGAAATATACCTAAGATAATATAGCTCAAAAACAACACCAAGTTGCTAGTATCGAATACGCCTCGCACTAGATTTTCATAGTTTTTCATGAGGGAAAAACTGGCCAATAACTCCCCAAAATCGTTACCAATATTGTTAGCTAAAGCATCCAATATAGACAGAATTAATACCAGAACAAAAGTTAAAATTGCGGCCCACACTGTACTTTCTGTTAGAGAAGAGATAAACATTCCCAGGGATAAAATTGAGCCAGCAAAAAGTATTAGACCTAAGTGAGCCAAAAGAGGCACTCCCAGAGACAAAGGGGGTGAAGCCGAGGGAAAAATTATTATTTCGTAAACAAGAATGGGAATTATCATAGTAACAAAGAACAACAAAACCCCAAAAAATTTTCCTAAGGCCACCACCCAATTGAACACAGGAGAGGTAGCTAAAAGTTCAATAGTGCCGCGTTTCCTCTCCTCCGCATATAACCCCATGGACAAAATGGGCAAGACAAACATAGTCAGAGAGGCCAGGAAATTAAAAAATATTTGCATAAATTCATAAACTACATCCACCGGCTCAGTGTTACCCAGTTGTTCCTGAAAAGCTACACTCTGGAGGACACCCCCCTCACCAAAAAGGAGTAGGAAAAAATACATCCCTGAGATTAGCCAGAATACTGCCGCCACCACGAAGGCGAGGGGCGACACCAAGTAACCCTGTAGTTCTTTCTGTATTATCGCCACAACATTAGCTGTGATAATCTTGGCCTGTAGTAAGCTGTAGCGCATATACCCTTCAAAATCTACAAACAAAAAAAAACGCCCCCCTTGCGGAGAGCGTCTTTTCCCTCTATCTTAGCCGTTGATTACGGGAGCAGAAACAGGCTCTGCACTAGCCAAGTCCAAGGGGAAGTTGTGGGCGTTGAGCTCTTCCATTACCTCAATGCCCATTTTAGCACGGTTCAGCACATCAGCCCAAGTCCCGATGACACGGCCTTGGCTATCTAAGATAGACTGGTTGAAGTTGAACCCGTTGAGGTTGAATCCCATGGTGGAGACCCCCACAGCAGTGAACCAGATCCC